>NZ_JBIVVI010000064.1:0-15155 GCF_044757675.1 Kitasatospora sp. NPDC091257 | reverse complement strand
CGATCGGTCCCCGGAGGCCGGTCCGCCCGGCTGCTACCGGCACCCGCGGACCCCCACCGGGGTCTCCTGCACCCGCTGCGAGCGGCCGATCTGCCCGCAGTGCATGGTGACCGCCTCGGTGGGGTTCCAGTGCCCGGAGTGCGTCGGCGACGGCCACGCCGGGACGCGTCGGGCGACCACCCGGTTCGGCGGTGCCCTGGCCGCCGACGGCGGGCTGGTCACCCGGGTGCTGATCGGCCTCAACGTCGTGGTCTGGGTGCTGGCGGCCTACGTGCTCACCCCGCGGCTGGGCCAGACCTGGTCGCTGTTCAGCGCGGGGCGGGACATCCTCGGCGGTCCGGCGGGCATCGCCGACGGCCCGGACCAGTGGTACCGGCTGCTGACCGCCACCTTCCTGCACCTGGAGTGGTGGCACGTCGGGATGAACATGCTGGTGCTGTTCTGGCTCGGCCCGACGCTGGAGGAGGCGCTCGGCCGGCTGCGCTTCCTGGCCCTGTACCTGGTCTCCGGTCTGGGCGGCAGCACCTTCGCCTTCCTGGTGGCCGGCGACTGGATGAACTCGGTGGGCGCCTCCGGGGCGGTCTTCGGGCTGATCGGCGCCACGATCGTGCTCCAGCTGCGGAACAGGGGCCCGCTCGGCCCGGCGATGGCGTTCCTGGTCTTCAACCTGGTCGTCACCTTCTCCCGCCCGGGCATCGACTGGCGGGCGCACGTCGGCGGGCTGGTGCTCGGCGCGCTGACCGCGGCCGGCCTGATGTACGCCCCGCGCGAGCGCCGCGGCCTGGTCCAGGCGCTGGCGGTGGCGGGCGCGGTGGCGGTCGAGGCGGGGATGCTGCTGACCGGGATGGCCCTCTACGGGGCCTGACCGCCCGGACGTTTGTCCACAGCGGGTGCGGGGTTGTGCACAGGCTGTGCGGCCACCCGGTTGCGGACTGCTGTTCTACGCGTGTCCTGCTGTGCGGTTTTCTCGTTTCCGGGGAGTTGCGCACAGCTGTGCACGACTCCGCCCGGGAAAGTTATCCACAGGCTGGGGAGACTTTTCCCCAGTGTGGATAACCATGTGGATAAGCACGCCAGTCCGATGGTGGGGACAAACGACCGGATTCCCGACCGGTTCCGGGCACGCCTCACCGCCGCCCCGGGACGAGCGATCCGGAGCGGCGGGAAACGGCTCGAATCAGAGCCTCAGGACGGGCGGGCCGTCACTTCCACTGGGTGGAGACGCCGAACCCTGCGGCGATGAAGCCGAAGCCGACCAGGATGTTCCAGTTCCGCCAGCTCTCGACCGGGTAGGTGCCGCTGGTCACGTAGTAGGTGACGATCCACACCAGGCCGATCAGGAACAGCGCCAGCATCAGTGGGGCGACCCAACTGCGGCCCGAACTGATCTTCACCGCGGCCGTCGTCGGCGGGGTGTAGTCGGACTTCTTGCGGAGTCGAGACTTCGGCACGAGGAGCTCTCCTGTCGATGCGCTGTGAGACCGCGCAGGGTGCAGCGGGTGGAATCGGCTGCGGTCGGCCGTGGAGAACGTCCTGGGGACCGCTCCGCCACATGCCACCGGCGTCCGTTAGCGTAGTGGCTCGGCGGGTCTTGAGGAGATAAGGGTACGGTGACTAATTTGTCGATTCCCCCTGAGCCGGCCCCTACCCGCCGTTCCGGCACCCGAATTGTCGGACGTGCCCTGACCTGCGCCGTCTTCGCGCTCGCCGGCCTGCTCTTCTACATCAGCGCGCAGACCGCCCGCGGCACCGACCTGCGGACCGACAACTCGCTGCTCAGCCTCGGCGACGTGGTCCGCCAGCGCAGCGCGCAGAACCAGCAGGCGCAGTCCCAGCTCGCCGACCTCCAGGCCCGCGCCCAGCAGCTCACCGAGCAGCAGGGCCACGACCCCGCCGACACCGCGCAGCTGGACGGCCTGCGCTCCGATGCCGCGCTGGAGCCGCTCCAGGGCGGCGGCCTGACCGTCACCCTCAACGACGCCCCGCCGAACGCCACCGCGCGCATCCCGGGGGTGCCCGAGCCCCGCGTCAACGACCTGGTCATCCACCAGCAGGACATCCAGGCCGTGGTCAACGCGCTGTGGCGGGGCGGCGCCGAGGGCGTGCAGGTGATGGACCAGCGCCTGATCTCCACCAGCGCCGTCCGCTGCGTCGGCAACACCCTGCTCCTCCAGGGCCGGGTCTACTCCCCGCCGTACGTGGTCAAGGCGGTGGGCCGGACCGACGCCCTGCATTCGGCCGTCGACGCGGACCCGACGATCCGCAAGTACCTCCAGTACGTCCAGGCGTACGGGCTGGGCTGGAAGGTCCAGGAGAGCGGCGAGCTGAACCTGCCCGGCTACTCCGGCACCACCGAGCTGCGGTCGGCGGGCGGGCAGCAGTAGCGGACCGGCCCCGCGGCCGTGCACGGCGGGTCTACTCTTTAACCCAGTCCGCTACGTCGAGGGAGCACCATGTACGGCTGGATCTGGCGTCACCTCCCGGGGAACACCCTGGTCCGGGCCGTCATTTCGCTGCTCCTCGTCCTGGGGATCGTCTACCTCCTCTTCACCTACGTCTTCCCGTGGGCGGAACCGCTGCTCCCCTTCGGCGACGTCACAGTGGACGGCGGCGACGGCGCCGCGACCGGCTGAGCCGGCGGGCCCGGCACTCCCTTCCCGCACCGCACCCCACGGAGACCACGCGCGCATGACGACCCGGACGACCCCGCCCCGCATCCTGGTGGTGGACAACTACGACAGCTTCGTCTTCAACCTGGTCCAGTACCTGTACCAGCTCGGCGCCACCTGCGAGGTGGTGCGCAACGACGAGGTGACCGTCGAGCACGCCGTCCGCCGCTCCGGCGAGGAGGGCTTCGACGGAGTGCTGCTCTCCCCCGGGCCCGGCGCCCCCGAGGAGGCCGGGATCTGCATCGAGATGGTGCACCACTGCGCGCGGATCGGGCTGCCGGTGTTCGGCGTCTGCCTGGGCCTCCAGTCGATCGCGGCCGCGTACGGCGCGGTGGTCGGCCGGGCGCCCGAGCTGCTGCACGGCAAGACCTCGCCGGTCGAGCACGAGGACGGCGGGGTCTTCGAGGGCCTGCCCTCGCCGCTGACCGCGACCCGCTACCACTCGCTCGCGGTCGAGCCGGCCACCGTGCCGGCCGAGCTGGTGGTCACCGCGCGCACCGGGAGCGGCGTGATCATGGGCCTGAGGCACCGTGAACTGCCCGTCGAGGGCGTGCAGTTCCACCCCGAGTCGGTGCTCACCGAGGGCGGGCACCGGATGCTCGCCAACTGGCTCGCGGAGTGCGGCTTCCCGCAGGCGGTCGACCGGTCGGCCGGGCTCGCCCCGGTGATCGGCCGGGGCTGACCGGCGTGACCGCGCTGCGTCCGGAGCGGCGCTTCCAGCCGGAGGTGGACCCGTACGGCACCGTGCAGCAGTACGGCGGGCGCATCCCGATGAACGTCCCGGCGCTGACCATCAACAAGGTCTGCCTCTCCGGCCTCGACGCCATCGCGCTGGCCGACCAGCTGATCCGCGCCGGGGAGTTCGACATCGTGGTGGCCGGCGGCCAGGAGTCGATGACCAACGCCCCGCACCTGCTGCCGAAGTCCCGCGAGGGCTTCAAGTACGGCGCGATCGCGATGCTCGACGCGATGGCCCACGACGGCCTCACCGACGCCTACGAGAACATCCCGATGGGCGAGTCCACCGAGAAGCACAACACCCGCCTGGGCATCCCGCGCGAGGTGCAGGACGAGATCGCCGCCGCCTCCCACCAGCGGGCCGCCAAGGCGCAGGCCGACGGGGTCTTCGACGCCGAGATCACCCCGGTCGCCATCCCGCAGCGCAAGGGCGAGCCGGTGCTGTTCAGCCAGGACGAGGGCATCCGCGCGGACACCACCGTCGAGGGCCTGGCCAAGCTGCGCCCGGCCTTCGCCAAGGACGGCACGATCACCGCCGGCACCTCCTCGCAGATCTCCGACGGCGCCGCCGCCGTGGTCGTGATGAGCAAGGCCAAGGCCGAGGAGCTGGGCCTGACCTGGATCGCCGAGATCGGCGCCCACGGCAACGTGGCCGGCCCGGACAACTCGCTCCAGTCGCAGCCGTCCAACGCGATCAAGCACGCGCTGGCCAAGGAGGGCCTGGAGGTCGCCGACCTCGACCTGATCGAGATCAACGAGGCCTTCGCGGCCGTCGCCCACCAGTCCATGAAGGACCTGGGCGTCTCCTCCGACATCGTCAACGTCAACGGCGGCGCCATCGCGCTCGGCCACCCGATCGGGATGTCCGGCGCCCGCGTGGTGCTGACCCTGGCGCTGGAGCTGCAGCGCCGCGGCGGCGGGGTCGGCGCGGCCGCGCTGTGCGGTGGCGGCGGCCAGGGCGACGCGCTGATCGTGCGCGTCCCGAAGGCCTGACCCGGCCGATCGCTCCAGGGCTGCGGACCGCGAGTGGCGGTCCGCAGCCCCTTTCGGCATTCGACGGCATTGCGCTAGGAGCTCCTGATGATCGATGTCGCCACGCTGGTCGAGCAGGCCCGGGAGGGCCGGCCGCGGGCGGTCGCCCGGCTGATCACGCTGGTCGAGAACGCCGCGCCGCAGCTGCGGGAGGCGATGGCCGCGCTCGCGCCCCACACCGGGCGGGCGTACACGGTGGGCCTGACCGGCTCGCCCGGGGTCGGCAAGTCCACCTCCACCTCGGCGCTGGTCTCCGCCTACCGGCGGCTCGGCAAGCGGGTCGGGGTCCTGGCCGTCGACCCGTCCTCGCCGTTCTCCGGCGGCGCGCTGCTGGGGGACCGGGTCCGGATGCAGGACCACGCCACCGACCCGGAGGTGTTCATCCGCTCGATGGCCACCCGCGGCCACCTCGGCGGGCTCTCCTGGGCGGCGCCGCAGGCGCTGCGGGTGCTGGACGCGGCCGGCTGCGAGGTGATCCTGGTGGAGACCGTCGGGGTGGGCCAGTCCGAGGTCGAGGTCGCCGCCCAGGCCGACACCACCGTGGTGCTGCTGGCCCCCGGGATGGGTGACGGCATCCAGGCCGCCAAGGCCGGGATCCTGGAGATCGGCGACGTCTTCGTGGTCAACAAGGCCGACCGGGACGGCGCCGACGCCACCGCCCGGGAGCTCAACCACATGCTGGGCCTCGGCGAGGCCCGGGAGCCGGGGGACTGGCGTCCGCCGATCGTCAAGACCGTCGCGGCCCGCGGCGAGGGCGTGGACGAGGTGGTCGAGGCGCTGGAGAAGCACCGGGCCTGGCTGGAGGAGCACGGCGAGCTCGCCGCGCGGCGCCGCCGCCGGGCCGCCGAGGAGATCGAGGCGATCGCCCTGGCCGAACTGCGCGCCCGGATCGGCGACCTGCGCGGGGACCGGCGCCTGGCCGTCCTGGCCGAACGGGTGGCCGAGGGCGCGCTGGACCCGTACGGCGCGGCCGACGAACTGGTCGCCGGCCTGACCGCGAGCTGAGACGCGGTCCGCCCCGCCGCGACGGTGGTCGTGGCGGGGCGGTGCGGTGCGGGGGCGGCGCTACGGCTTGCCGCGCAGGCCGCGGAGGTGTTCGGCGATGGGGGCGAGGGCCTGGTACATGTCGTCGAGCTGCTCCGGGGTGAAGCGGTCGATGAAGTGGGCGCGGACGCTGCGCACGTGGTCCGGGGCGACCCGCTGCATGGTCTCCCAGCCGTGTTCGGTGAGGTGGGCGTAGAGGCCGCGGCGGTCGCCGGGGCACTCCTGGCGCAGGACCAGGCCGGCGTTCTCCATCCGGGTGATCTGGTGGGAGAGGCGGCTCTTCGACTGGAGGGTGGCGGTCGCGAGGTCGGTCATCCGCATCCGGCGGTCCGGTGCCTCGGAGAGCACCACCAGGATCTCGTAGTCGTTGATCGCGAGGTTGTGCGGCTGGAGTTCGCGGCTGAGCTGGTAGTCCAGCAGCTTGGCGACCTCCAGATGGGCGCGCCACATCCGCTGCTCCCTGGCGGTCAGCCAGGGAGTCTCCTCCTCGGGCTGCGGCGGAGGGGTGTCCGCAGTGTCGATCGTGTGCGTATCCATGCTCCCCAGCATAGCCGATTTAGTTCAATCTTGTACAAGTTTACAGACCGAAACGTCGGCCGAGGTCGCCCAGGTTACCGAGCCCGGGGATGTTGGGATTCCCGCCGCCGTGCCCGGCCGTGCCCGGCTGGGACGGCACGCCGCCCATCGGCACGCCCGCCTCGGCCCCGACCGCGCCGACCGACCGCTCGGCCAGGAGTTTTTCACTCGATTGCAGCAGCACCTGGCCGGCGCCGATGAACTCGAACTGGTGCTCCTCGCCGGAGGCCCCGCCGAAGCCGGTCAGCCGGCGCAGGCCGCCGATCAGCCCGTGCATGTAGTCGTGGTCGTAGTGGTGGCACGGCGCCGGGCAGTCCGCCCAGCCGACCAGCGCCTGCGGGTCGACCCGGATCGGCGGCTCGACGAAGTGCACCGGCCCGTTGGAGGCGGCGACGAAGCGGCCGGTGCCGATCAGGGTCAGGAAGCCCGGGATGATCGACTGCTTGAGCCGCAGCGTCGGGTCGAAGGCCAGCAGGTTGCCGGAGCGGACGGTCAGGTTGCCCTCGTCCAGGTCGTACGAGTTGAGGTCGAACGCCCGGTCGGCCAGCAGCAGCTTGCCCCGGCCCTCGGCGACCACCCAGTCCGCCGCGTGCATCGGCGAGTTGAAGTGCTGCCCGAGCATCCGGTCGACCGCCCCGGCGCCGACGCCCTTGAAGGTGATGTCGCCGTAGTAGGCGACCATCTTGCCCTTCTGGAGGAAGTACGAGCCGTTCAGGTCGACCGAGAAGGCGTACGGGTTGACGTTGTCGCCGGCCGGCAGGCTGTGGGCGTCCCACACCACCGGCCCGGCGCCGCCGTGGCCGGTCGGCAGCGGGGCCACCGGTCCGCCGAACTGCTCCTGGGCGTACGGCTGTTGCTGCTGGTGCGGCTGCTGGTGCGGCGGCGGGGCCTGCTGGCCGTACGGCTGCTGCGGCGGCGGGGGGTAGCCGCCGGGCGGGGGCGGCGGGTAGCCCTGCGGCGGGCCGTAGTTCGGCGGGGGCGGCGGGACCGCGAAGCCGGGCTGGGTCGGCTGGTTGTGCGGGGAGCCGTACGGGGGCTGCGGCGGGTGGGACATCAGAGCTTCTCCTCGCTCGCCTGGACGTACACCGCGCCCTGCCCGGACAGTTCCAGCTGGAACGCCTCGCCCGAGCCGCGGCCGATCATGTCGCGCCAGCCCAGCGCCGTGGACAGCTTGTTGCGCACGTCGCCGCGGTGCGCCACGTACGCCTGGGGGTCGACGTGCACCGACTGGCCGGGGACGATCGGCAGCTCGAAGACGCCGCCGTGGGCCATCACCGCGACCGCGCCCTGGCCCTCCAGCTTGGTGGTGAACAGGCCCTGCCCGGTGACCTGGCCGCGGACCATGCCCATCACCCCGCCCTGCGAGCCCATGAACATGGTGGACTGCCGCAGCGTGCCCTCGAAGGCGAGCAGCCGGTCCGCCTCGACGTAGAGGGTGTCGCCGAACAGGTCGATCACGTGGACGTGGTGGCCGCCGTGGCCGAACATCACCCGGCCCTGGCCCTCGACGGTCATCAGCGGGGTGTCCTCGTTGGCCACCCGGCGGCCGATCATCGACATCACGCCGCCCTGCCCGCCGGTGATGTTCGGCGTGAAGCGGACGTCGCCGCTGTACGCGAGCATCGCGCCGCGCTGGCTGAACAGTCGCTGCCCGGGTAGCACCTGGGCCTCGACCATCTTGCCGTTGATCTTCGTGAAGCCCATCAGACGTCGCCCCCGACGGTGACCTTCTCGGAGGGCTGGACGTACACCAGGCCCTCGCCGGTGAACTCGATCTGGACGGCCTCGCCGCCGCCCTCGCCGATGATCGTCGTCCAGCCCGCGCCCGACTTCAGGCTGCGCTGCAGGGTGCCGGTGTGCGCGACGTACGCGCCCGGGTCCACCCGCAGCGGCATGCTCTTGTCGACCCGCAGGATGACGGCCGGCCCGTTGGAGGTGACGGCCGCCCAGCCGTGGCCCTCCACCTTGGTGGTGAACAGGCCGTTGCCGGAGGACATGCCGTTGAGCCCGGTGAAGCTGGTGCCGGTGTGCAGGGTCGACTCGGTGCAGAGCAGGTTGTCCGATTCGACGTACAGCGTCTCGCCGTTCAGCCGGACCAGATTGATCTCGGTGGCCTTGTCGGCGAAGTAGCAGGTGCCCTGTCCCTTCACCTCCATGACCGTCATCTTCTCGCCGGTCAGCCGGCGGGTGACCATGCCGCGCAGGCCGTCCCCGCCGCCGGTCAGTTTCTTGAAGGCCATCTGCCCGGTGTAGGCGACCATCGAACCGTTTCGCGCCTTGACGGCGTCCCCGCCCAATTCGACGGCGAGCACGCGCGATCCCTGGAGTCTGAACTGTGCCACGGCCGCAATCTAGCCGCTGCGGCCGTGGCCCGGGGAGGGTGCGCGGGCCAACTGGTACCAGCTTGCGACAAACGCGCCGGTCAGGCCGGGGCGCGCGCCCCGCTCAGGCTCGGGCGTGCGCCCCCTGTCCGGGGCGCACAACGGTGCCAGCCGCCTGCTCGACCTCCAGCAGCGAGGCCGAGTGGCGCTCCGCCTCGAAGGCCACCATGCCGCCGCGCAGTCCGAACAGGCGCTTGGAGAGCATGATCCAGAGCACCGCCGCGATGTTCAGCACCAGGGTGCAGACCTTGAGCGCGCTGACGTGGTGGCTCAGCTCGTAGCCCTCCAGGGGGAGGAAGGCCGCGGTGGCGACCACCGTCAGGTACTCGGCCCAGCGCTTGTTCAGCCACAGGCCGACCGCTTCGACGATCTCGATCACCGCGTAGGCGATCAGGGCGCCCGCGACGATCAGCAGGGTGCTCTTCTTGAAGTCGAAGGTCTTGCGGATGGTCTCGACGATCGGGGCGTGTTCGAGGTCCCAGTGGAAGTGGTCGGTGACCGGCCTGAAGACCGTGAGGTTCTCGTCGAACACCCGGTGCACCGCGTCCTGGCTGTTGGAGAACTTCCACACGGCCCAGGCGACGACGATGATCAGCAGCCCGCGCAGCACCCGTTCGACGGCCAGGAAGCGCAGGATGAACAGGTCCCGCAGCGCCTTGCCGCGCGGCACCAGCGGCGCGTCCTCGGCCGGTCCGGAGCCGTGCGGGTCGCCCAGCGCGAAGTCGCCGCAGCGCAGGCAGCGCCAGGCGTCGCCGAGGGCGGTGGAGGCGTGCAGCCGGGAGGCCAGTTCGGGTTCCGTCGGCGCGTAGGTGGTGTGACCGCGCCTGGCGCAGGTCCTGCGGTCCCAGTCGAGCTTGAGCATGTGACGACTACCCCCGTGTGCGATGCGTCGGCGCCCGGATCGGTGGGCGCGCGGGCAGCAGGATAGGGGTTCCCGGTGACGGGCGGTCGCGCTCGGAGGCGTTCCGGCACACAGCTGTGACAGGGCGGGCGGGCGCTGTGAGATCGGGCACGGTGGCCACCCCCCGCCCGGGGTCCCCGCGTGTGCTCGGCGATAATGGCCGGAAGGCTTGTGAGTTGCTTCACAAGCGCGCCCGCGCCGCCGACCCCCGTATTGAGGTATCCATCGTGAACAGCAGCGCCGTCCACCGCCTGCGCCTGGTCTCCGGCCCCGAAGGGGTCTCCTTCATCCTGCTGCTGATCTGCTCGGTGCTGAAGCGGACCACCTCGTTCGACGCCGTCCCGGTGATGGGCATGGTCCACGGCGTCCTGTTCATCCTCTACGCGGTCTTCTGGATCCAGGCCTGGCAGGCGCAGAAGTGGGACGCCAAGCGCGGCGTCCTGATGTTCGTGCTCGCGGTGCTGCCCACCGGCGGCTTCTTCGCCGAGCGGATGCTCGCCCGCGAGGAGCGGGGCGAGCCGAAGCCCGCCACCGCCTGAGCCCCGGCGTCATCGTGGACGGTCGACAGGCTGCCGCGGCCTCCTCTCCCAAAGGGCCGCGGCAGCCTGTCGCCGTTTCTTACCGGGGGTGGCTCGGGCCGGTCCTGCCGGCGGTTCGCGCCGGGGCCGGTCGGGGCGTGTCGGACACGCTCTAGTTGACGTTCACCGCGCTCCAGGCCGCGGCGACCGTGTTGTACTCGGTGCTGCTCGCGCCGTACAGGTCGGTGGCGGCCTTCAGGGTCGCGGTGCGGGCGGCCTTGTAGTTGGTGGTGGAGGTCATGTAGACGGTCAGGGCGCGGTACCAGATCGCGGCCGCCTTGGTCCGGCCGATGCCGGTCACCGTCGAGCCGTTGGAGGTCGGGCTGTTGTAGCTGACCCCGTTGATGACCTTCGCCCCGCTGCCCTCGGCGAGCAGGAAGAAGAAGTGGTTGGCGACGCCGGAGGAGTAGTGGACGTCCTTGTTGCCGACGGTGGAGGACCAGTTGTCGGCCGAGGCGCCGTCCTTGGACGGCTTGTCCATGTAGCGCAGCGGGGTGCCGTTGCCGTTGATGTTGAGCTTCTCGCCGATGAGGTAGTCCGGCGGGTCGGCCGGGAGGTTGGCGGACCACTCGACCATGGTGCCGAAGATGTCCGAGGTGGCCTCGTTGAGGCCGCCGGACTCGCCGGAGTAGATCAGGCCGGCGGTGGCGGAGGTGACGCCGTGGCTCATCTCGTGGCCGGAGACGTCGATGGCGGTCAGCGGGTGGGTGTTGCTCGCGCCGTCGCCGTACGTCATGCAGAAGCAGGAGTCGTCCCAGAAGGCGTTGACGTAGTTGGTGCTGTAGTGGACGCGGCTCGCGGCGCCGACGCCGTTGTTCTTGATGCCGTTGCGGCCGAAGGTGTTCTTGTAGTAGTCCCAGGTCGCCGCGGCGCCGTACTGGGCGTCGACCGCGGCGGACTCGCGGTTGGAGGGCGTGCCGTTGCCGAAGCTGTTGGTGGTGTTGCTGAAGAGCGTTCCGCTGCCCGAGGTGCCGCCCTTCAGGTCGGTGGTGGACTGGTTGCCCCGGGAGGCGTCCTTGAGCTGGTAGTTCGAACCGCTCTGGGTGGTGGTCAGCGTGACGGTGCCGACGTTGACGCCCTTGCCGGTGCCGGTGGCGGTCTGCACCTTCTCGTCGCTGGCGAGCACCTGGCCGGTGGCGGCGTCGGTGATCACTTCCTGGCGGCTCGGGGTGCCGTCCGAGCGCTGGCCCGAGACCACCGTGCGGTGGGCCAGTCGCGGGGTGCCGTCGGCGGCCCAGACGACCAGCTCGGGAGCGCCGGCGCCGTCGACCCGGCTGAGCGCCGCCTCGTCGGCGTCGGCGGTGATGCCGACGGTCGCCCGCACCGCGGCGGTGGCCGCCTCGGCGGCCTGCGGCGCGGCGAGGCCCGGGGTGAGGCTGGGCACCGACAGCCGGCCGGCGAAGGCCTGGTCGACGGACTTCACCGAGCCGTCGGCCTTCTGGTGGACGACCAGGTCGCCGCCGATGACCGGCAGGCCCGCGTAGGTCCGGTCGTACCGCAGGTGGCGGGTGCCGTCCTTGTCCACCACGACGTCCTTGGGCACCAGCTTCTCCTGGCCGCCGAGGGCGAGGGCCTGGGCGACCGGGGCGCTCTGCCCGGAGGCCAGCGCCAGCAGCGCGGACTGCTGCTGGGCCGGCGAGGGGGCGGCGGCCTGGGCGGGGGCGGCGGCGATCTGGATGACGCCGGCCAGCAGGGCGGTGGCGGAGAGTACGGCTCCGACAGTCAGCTTTCGCTTCACGTGCGGGGGTTCCTTCCACGAGACCCGCGGGTGCGTGCGGGTGCGCCGCGTACCGGGGCGCCGGGGTTGGCGCCTTGGGGCGGTAGGGCGCGGACGTGCCGGTCCCGTGCGGTTCCTGACGCTCCGCCGGGTGTGGGTGGGGGCGGCGGAGGGTCGGACGGGACTTGGTCAGAAGCATGACAATCGTTGGCAGGGATGGACAGGGTGCCTCCGGGGATTGGCCAGGAACCGCCAATCCCGGTACGGATGGTTCGGTTGCCGCCCGCTGCCCGGTTTCGGCGGTTCGTCCCCCTGGCGGGACTCCGCCAGCCGCCCGGCCTTGACAGCCCTCCGCAACGGCCGGACGCCCGGGCCCTCCCGATGGAGGTCCCGGGCGTCCGGTGCGCCTGTGCGGTGCGTCAGTTGACGTTGACGGCGCTCCAGGTGGCGGCGACGGCGCTGTACTCGGCGCTGCTCGCGCCGTACAGGTCGGCGGCGGCCTTGAGGGTGCCGGTGCGGGCGCCCGCGTAGTTGGTGGTGGAGGTGAAGTAGGTGGTCAGCGCGCGGTACCAGATCTGCGCGGCCTTGTCCCGGCCGATGCCGGCGAGGGTCGAGCCGTTGGAGGTCGGGCTGTTGTAGCTGACGCCGTTGATCGTCTTGGCGCCACTGCCCTCGGACAGCAGGTAGAAGAAGTGGTTGGCGACGCCGGAGGAGTAGTGGACGTCCTTGTTGCCGACGGTGGAGGACCAGTAGTCGGCCGAGGCGCCGTCCTTGGACGGCTTGTCCATGTAGCGCAGCGGGGTGCCGTCGCCGTTGATGTTGATCAGCTCGCCGATGAGGTAGTCCGGGTTGTCGGCGGGCAGGTTGGCGTAGAACTCGACCATGGTGCCGAAGATGTCCGAGGTGGCCTCGTTGAGGCCGCCGGACTCGCCCGAGTAGTTGAGGTTGGCGGTGGCGGAGGTGACGCCGTGGCTCATCTCGTGGCCGGCCACGTCCAGCTCGGTCAGCGGGTGGGTGTTGCTCGTGCCGTCGCCGTAGGTCATGCAGAAGCAGGAGTCGTCCCAGAACGCGTTGACGTAGTTGGAGCCGTAGTGGACCCGGCTCGCGGCGCCGACGCCGTTGTTCTTGATGCCGTTGCGGCCGAAGGTGTTCTTGTAGAAGTCCCAGGTCGCCGCGGCACCGTACTGGGCGTCCACCGCGGCGGACTCCGCGTTGGAGGCCAGGCCGTTGCCGAAGCTGTTGGTGGTCTTGGCGACCAGGGTGCCGGAGCCGGAGGTCTTGCCCTTCAGGGTGTAGGTGGCCTGCCCGCCGCGGCTCGCGTCCTTGAGCTGGTAGCTCGAACCGCTCTGGGTGGTGGTCAGCGGGACGGTGCCGACGAAGACGCCCTTGCCGGTGCCGGAGGCGGTCCGGACCTGCTCGTGGGTGGAGAGCACCTGGCCGCTCGCCGCGTCGGTGACCAGCAGCTGGCGGCTCGGGGTGCCGTCGGCGCGCAGGCCCTCGACCGTGGTGCGGTACGCCAGGCGCGGGCTGCCGTCGGCGGCCCAGACGACCAGTTCGGCCTTGCCGGCCTGGTGGACCTCGGTCAGCGGGGACTCGTCCTCGTCGGCGGCGATGCCCACGGTGGACTGCACGGCGCCGGTCGCCTGGGCGGCGGCCTGGTCGGCGGGGATCTGCGGGGTGAGGCTCGGCAGCGCGAGGGTCGCGCCGGTCGCCTTGTCCACGGAGGTGGTCGAGCCGTCGGCCTTCTGGTGCACCACCAGGTCCCCGCCCAGGACCGGGAGGCCGGCCAGGGTGCGCTCGTAGCGCAGGTGGCGGGTGCCGTCGGCGTCCACCACGGCGTCCTTGGCCACCAGTTGCTCCTGGCCGCCCAGGGCCAGGGCGTGCGCCACCTTGCCGGCCTGGCCGTTCGCCAGGGCGATCAGGTCGGCACGCTGCTGCGCGCCCTGGGACTGCGGGGCGGGGTCCGCGACGGCCACGGCGCTCACCTGGACGACGCCGGTGAGCAGGGCGGTGGCGGAGAGTACGGCGACTGCGGCGAGCTTTCGCTTCACGAACGAGTCCTTCCGGGAAACCGCGAGCGGACGCGGTCGCGCGGCGTTCCGGGGGCCGGGGGCCGGCACCTGAGGGGCGGAACGAGCGCTGACGTGCAGGTCCCCGTGCGGTCGGAGCGGCTGTGCCACCAGTGGGTGGGGGTGGTGGCTACCGAACGGGTTGGCCGAAAGCATGACAATCGAGCAAATCAAATGACAGGTCTTGCTCATGAATTGGCCAAGTCCCGCCACGGCGGAGGAATGTGAACGGGTGGACAAAAGGGAGGAATCACCCGGCCTTGCGGCGGGTTGCTGTCCGAACCGAGGCCTGGTGGCAGGGCACCGGGCCGATCGGGGGTCAACCCCGTTGCGCCGGGGGCCCGTTGTCGCGCGTTCACATCGGCGCAATGTCCTGGTATGGACCTGGCCGTCCGATTGGCGGGTTCCCGCCACGTGTTGCGCTTGTCCACCATCAGGACGCCTGGTAACACGCGCCGCGTCCGCCGGTACGGTAAGGAGGTGGCCAAGCCCCTCGCTCTCGACTTCGACCCGATCGCCCGCGCCGACGAGCTGTGGACCCGCCGCTGGGGCGCGGTCCCCTCGATGGCGGCGATCACCTCGGTCATGCGCGCCCACCAGATCCTGCTCTCCCGGGTGGACGCGGTGCTCAAGCCGTACGGGCTGACCTTCGCCCGCTACGAGGCCCTGGTGCTGCTGACCTTCAGCCGGACCGGCGAGCTCTCGCTCTCCAAGATCGGCGAGCGGCTCATGGTCCACCCGACCAGCGTCACCAACACCGTCGACCGCCTGGAGCGGGCCGGTCTGGTCGCCCGCCGGCCCAACCCGCTGGACGGCCGCGGCGTGCTGGCCACGATCACCGAACGCGGCCGCGAGGTGGTCGAGGAGGCGACCGGGCGGCTGATGGCGATGGAGTTCGGGCTGGAGGAGTACGGCGAGGAGCAGTGCCGCAAGGTCTTCGATCTGCTCAGGCCGCTGAGGGTGGCCGCCGGCGACTTCACCGACCCGGGCGAGGGGGCTGCGAAGGGGACGGCGTGAGGGCGGCTACCCTCGTTGGAGCGGTGCGCGGATCCGGGCGTACCGGCCGATGCTGCCGAGCGACGCGAGGAAGATCATGAAGGCGACCCCCCTGCTGGGCTGGTACCGGGCCCTGGCCGTTGCGACCGGTGTGGCGCTGCTGGTGTTCTGCGGCTTCATGGTCGCGAAGTACGGCTTCGGCGCGGCCGAGGACGTGACCACGTACGTCGCGATGCTGCACGGCTACCTCTACATCGGGTACTTCGTGGTGACCTTCCTGCTCGGGCAGAAGCTGAAGTGGCCGATGGGCCGGCTGGTGCTGACCCTGGCGGCGGGCTGCATCCCCTTCCTCTCCTTCGTCTTCGAGCGCAAGGTGGCCCGCGAGGCCGCCGAGAAGCTCCCGGCGGGCGGCGCCGCCCGCCAGCCGGCCGGGGTCTGAGCCCCGCCGCCCGCG
>NZ_JBIVVI010000063.1:0-15158 GCF_044757675.1 Kitasatospora sp. NPDC091257 | reverse complement strand
GTCCGTCCCGTCCGCCCCGGGGGCCGGGTGTGGCCGATCGGGCGGACGACGTTGTTACCGCTTGAGAAGCCAGAAGGTTTCGGCCGGTGCAAGGAAGCTTCCTGGCCGATCATCGGATCGTACGACCACGACAGGGGTGTCCGCCGGGCCCGGCCGGACGTCGCCGAACCGGCCCCGGCCAAGGGCAGTGACGGTTCTCCATCCCGGTTCGCCGGAACGGGGGGTCGGTCCACCGGGGTTGACCGGAATCACCCGACCGGCGGCAACCCGAACACCAGTGCGTCAGCCCTTGTCGGCCGGGGCCAGAGTGACCTGGACGAGCTTGGTCGAGGTGCCCGAGGTCTGGCTCTGCCAGCCGTCCTCGGACTTGGACTTGCGCCAGATCTTCCCGTCGTAGGCGACCGTCGCGATGCCCAGCTGCTGGGCCTGGGCGACCGCCCAGTGGGCGACCTCCCAGCCGCTCGCCCGCTCGGCGACCACCCCGCCGTCCGCCCCCGCGTCCGAGGAGGAGGTCAGCGCGGCGGTGGCCGGGTCCGGGGTCAGCGAGACGGCGTTCTCGGCGCCCTTGATGGTCGAGGTGTAGCCGGTGGCCGGCGTCACCGTGCGGCCGAACTCCCGGCGCACCCGGTCGGACAGCACCTGGGCCCGGTCCGGCGCCGCGGCCGGGGTCGCGGTGGCGCCCGGCGTCGCGCCCGGGGAGGCGGAGGCGGAGGCGGAGTCCGCCGGATCCGGCTTGGCGTAGTCGTGCACCACGCAGGAGAACGAGGCGGGCTCCCGGCCGGCCAGCGCCGAGGTGAGCAGGGTCGCCTTGGTCTCGTGCTTGGCGTAGGCCTGCGGGTAGCCGCTCTTCTGCACCGTCTGCGCGGCGTCGGTCAGCGGCATCCGGGTGTAGCCGGGGACCTTGACCAGGCCGTCCAGGAACTTGTTGGTCGCGTACACCGGGTCCGAGATCTGCGCCGGGGTGCCCCAGCCCATCGACGGCCGCTGCTGGAAGAGGCCGATCGAGTCCCGGTCGCCGCCCGCCAGGTTGCGCAGCTTGGACTCCTGCATGGCCGTCGCCAGCGAGATCGTGGTGGCCCGGTCCGGCAGCCCGCGCGAGCGCGCCACCGCGGCGATCGTCGCGGCGTTGGCGGCCTGCGGCAGCTCCAGCGTGCCGCTGCCCGCCGCGGTCTTCACCGTGCACTCCTCGGACGCGCCCGGCTTGAAGCCGAACCACCAGATCCCGACCACGGCCAGACCGGCGACCAGGGCCAGGCCGAGCAGCCCGACGATCACCATCAGCAGGGCGCGCAGCGGCCCGCGGCGGCGAGTGGGCTCCTCTTCGTCGCCCAGCTCCTCGCTGCTCCTTCTCCTGGCCACCGTCGCCCCTCTCGCGCCTGCTCCTTGATCCGACACCGTACCCACTCGGACGGATGTGCGGCGCCTCCCGGTTGCCGTTGCCCGCCCACTCGCCGTCCGGGCGCCGCCCCCGGGGCGGCGGGGGCCGGTCCGTGTCACCGGGCGGCCGCACCGGCCCGCACCGGGCCGCGGACTAGGCTGGCGCCCATGAGCAGCCCGAACCCGACGCCCCTGGACCTCACTCTCGACGGCGGCGCGCTGACCGCCCGCCTCGTCGACTTCCCCTCGGTGAGCGGCGACGAGCAGGCGCTCGCCGACGCCGTGGAGGCCGCGCTGCGCGGCTACCCGCACCTCACCGTGGACCGCCACGGCAACAACGTGGTCGCCCGGACGAACCTGGGCCGGGCCGAGCGCGTCGTCCTGGCCGGCCACCTGGACACCGTGCCGATCGCCGACAACCTCCCCTCGTACGTCGAGGGCGACCTGCTCTACGGCTGCGGCACCTCGGACATGAAGTCCGGCGTGGCCGTCCAACTGCGCCTGGCCGCCACGCTCGCCGAGCCCAACCGCGACCTCACCTTCGTCTTCTACGACTGCGAGGAGGTGGAGGCCCACCGCAACGGCCTGGGCCACCTCGCCAAGGACCACCCGCAGTGGCTGGCCGGCGACTTCGCGGTGCTGATGGAGCCCAGCGGCGGCATGGTCGAGGGCGGCTGCCAGGGCACCCTGCGGGCGCAGGTGCGGCTCACCGGCGTGCGCGCCCACGCGGCCCGCAGCTGGCTCGGCGACAACGCCATCCACCACGCCGCCGAGGTGCTCACCCGGCTCGCGGACTACCGGCCGCGCCGGGTGGAGATCGACGGCCTGGAGTACCGCGAGGGCCTGAACGCGGTCCGGATCGACGGCGGCGTGGCCGGCAACGTGATCCCGGACGAGTGCGTCGTCACGGTCAACTTCCGCTACGCGCCGGACCGCAGCGAGGCCGACGCGGAGAAGCACGTGCGCGAGGTCTTCGACGGCTTCGAGCTGACCGTCACCGACTTCGCCGCGGGCGCCCTGCCCGGACTCGCCCAGCCGGCCGCCCAGGCCTTCCTGGCGGCCACCGGCGGCCAGGCCCGGGCCAAGTTCGGCTGGACCGACGTCGCCCGCTTCAGCGCGCTCGGCGTCCCGGCCGTCAACTACGGCCCCGGGGACCCGAACCTGGCGCACAAGCGCGAGGAGCACTGCTCGCTGAGCGCCATCGCCGAGGTCGAGGAGCGGCTGCGCGCCTGGCTGACCAGCTGAGCCGCGCGCGGCTCAGCTCGTACGATCAGCGGCCGAACGCCACCTTCCGGTTGCTCAACCGACCTTCCCCCGTTGCCTGAAAACGGGGGAAGATCGGCGTAGGGTTTCGTCATGACAGGCACAGGAGACGAGAAGCACTACGGTCACGGTCCCGAGCAGGTCGGGGTGCCGCGGAAGAAGAAGGCCTGGCCCGAGAAGCAGAAGGGCCCGGTGCTGGTGCGCCGGGACCAGGTCGGCACGAGCACCACGGACCAGCGCCTGCTGGACACCACCGGCCCCACCGACTGGCTGCACACCGACCCGTGGCGGGTCCTGCGGATCACCTCCGAGTTCGTCGAGGGCTTCGGCGCCCTCGCCGAACTCCCGCCCGCGATCAGCGTCTTCGGCTCCGCCCGGACCCCGGTCGACTCGCCCGAGTACCAGGCGGGCGTGGAGATCGGCCGGGCCCTCGTCGAGGCCGGCTACGCGGTGATCACCGGCGGCGGCCCGGGCGCGATGGAGGCCGCCAACCGCGGCGCCTCCGAGGCCGGCGGCCTCAGTGTCGGGCTCGGCATCGAGCTGCCCTTCGAGCAGGGCCTCAACGAGTTCGTCGACCTCGGTCTGAACTTCCGCTACTTCTTCGTCCGCAAGACGATGTTCGTGAAGTACGCCCAGGGCTTCGTGGTCCTGCCCGGCGGCCTCGGCACGCTGGACGAGCTGTTCGAGGCGCTCACCCTGGTGCAGACGAAGAAGGTCACCCGCTTCCCGGTGATCCTCTACGGCAGCGCCTACTGGGGCGGCCTCTACGAGTGGCTGAAGAACACCCTGGTCGCGCAGGGCAAGGCGGCCCCGCACGACCTGGAGCTGTTCCACATCACCGACGAGATCGACGAGGTCATGAAGATCCTCGCCGACGCCCGCCGGCCCGCCGGCGAGATCTAGCCCCAACGCCCGGCCGCCCCGCCCCGTCGGCCGGACCAGCGGGCGGGCCCCGGCCCGGGCGGGGTCTAGGCCAGCCCCCGGCGGGCGACCGCCGGGGCGCGGGTGCCCCGGATCGAGGCGACCATGTCCAGCACCTGGCGGGTCTCCGCGACCTGGTGCACCCGGTAGATCCGCGCGCCCAGCCAGGCCGAGACCGCGGTGGTGGCCAGGGTGCCGAGCAGCCGCTCGTTCACCGGCTTGTCCAGGGTCTCGCCGACGAAGTCCTTGTTGGAGAGCGAGACCAGCACCGGGAAGCCGGTCGCGGTCATCTCCGGCAGCCGCCGGGTGGCCTCCAGCGAGTGCCGGGTGTTCTTGCCGAAGTCGTGCCCCGGGTCGATGACCACCGCGTCCCGCCGCACGCCGAGCTCCACCGCGCGCTCGGCCAGTCCCACGGTCACCCGCAGGATGTCCGCCATCACGTCCTCGTACCCGACCCGGTGCGGCCGGGTGCGGGGTTCGGCGCCGCCGGCGTGGGTGCAGACCAGCCCGGCGTCGTACCGGGCGGCCACCTCGGCGAGCTTCGGGTCCACCCCGCCCCAGGCGTCGTTCAGCAGGTCCGCGCCCACCTCGCAGACCGCCTCGCCGACCTCGTGCCGCCAGGTGTCCACACTGATGACCGCCTCGGGGTGGCGCTTGCGCAGCTCGGCCACGAAGGGCACGGTGCGCCGCAGTTCCTCCTCGACCGTGACCTCGTCGCCCGGCCCGGCCTTCACCCCGCCGATGTCCAGGATCGCCGCGCCCTCGGCCATCGCCCGGTCCGCGGCGGCGAAGGCGGCCCGGTCGGCGAAGGTCGCGCCCTTGTCGAAGAACGAGTCCGGCGTCCGGTTGACGATCGCCATGATCACCAGCTCGTCGTCACCGAATTCCCGCGGTCCCAGGCGCAGTGCCACCGATGTCTCCTCCACAGCTCCTGCGGGTGCGATGATGGCCCCCGGCCTCACTAAGGGACCATGCTGTCATGATCAGTGTGGTTACCTGCCACCACATAGCGGACCGGCCGGGAGTTCGGGAGGACAGCTCGTGTTCTGGGTGATCGTGGTCGCCATGGCCGTGGTGGTCGGTGGTGCCGCCCTGGTGGCGCTGGGTGGGGGTGGGTCGATGCCGGAGGCGGTACCGGACCGCATCTCCGCGCGACTGCCGCAGGACCGCCCGCTGGGCAAGGCGGACGTGGACGAGCTGCGCCTGCCGATGGCGCTGCGCGGCTACCGGATGGACGAGGTGGACGACGTCCTGGACCGCCTCGGCGCCGAACTCGCCTACCGCGACACGCGGATCGCCGAGCTGGAGGCCGCCGCCCACCTGCGCGGCGCGGTCGAGGCGACCACCGCCCCCGACCCGGCGGCCGAGCCGCTGCCCGGCCTGGAGCAGTTCGCCCAGGTGGTCGAGCCGGCCGTGGTGCTCGCCAAGCAGCCGGCCGGGGAGCAGACCCCCGAGGACGCGAAGCCGGGGGCCGACAAGTGAACGGGTGCGCATGAGTGGTGAGGTCGAGGGCGCGGTGCTCGGTGCGGACGGGCTGCGCCGCTGCGCCTGGGGCGATTCCACCGACGACTACCGGGTCTATCACGACACCGAGTGGGGCCGTCCGGTGCACGGCGACGACGCGCTGTTCGAGCGGGTCTGCCTGGAGGCCTTCCAGTCGGGCCTGTCCTGGCTGACCATCCTGCGCCGCCGCGAGGGCTTCCGGGCCGCGTTCGCGGGCTTCGAGATCGCCGAGGTCGCCGAGTTCGGCGAGGCGGACAAGGAGCGCCTGCTCGCCGACGCCGGCATCATCCGCAACCGGGCCAAGATCGAGGCGGCGATCGCCAACGCGCGGGTCGCCCGCGATCTGGAGGGCGGCCTGGACGCGCTGATCTGGCGGTTCGCCGCCGAGCCGGACCGGCCGGCCCCCCGCACGCTGAGCGAGGTGCCGGCCGTCACGCCGGAGTCGACGGCGCTGGCGAAGGCGCTGAAGAAGGAGGGCTTCCGCTTCGTCGGCCCGACCACCGCCTACGCCCTGATGCAGGCCTGCGGGCTGGTCGACGACCACCTGGCGGACTGCCACGTCCGCACCGGCGCCAAGGGCTGACCGCCGGCGCGGGGACCCGGTGGTCGGCCCCCGCGCGCCTCAGCGGCCCAGGTACGTCGGCTTCTCCTTGGCGATGAACGCGCGCACCGCGATCCGGTGGTCCTCGCTCTCGCCCGCCAGCGTCTGCAACTCGTCCTCCTTGTCGAGGAGTTCGTCCAGCGAGTGGGAGGCGCCGTACGCCAGCGACTCCTTGATGGCGCCGTAGGCGACGGTCGGGCCCTCGGCCAGCTCGCGGGCGAAGGCCCGGGCGGTGGCGGCGAGTTCCTCGGCCGGCACCACCTTGGTGGCCAGGCCCAGCTCCATCGCCTCGGCGGCCTTGACCGTCCGGGGGAGCATCAGCAGCTCGGTGGCCCTGGCGTGCCCGACCAGCCGGGGCAGCGTCCAGGAGGCGCCCGAGTCGGCGGTCAGCCCGATCCCGGCGAAGGCGGTGTTGAAGCCGGCCCGGTCGGACAGGAAGCGGAAGTCGCAGGCGAAGGCGAGCGAGGCGCCGGCGCCGGCCGCCACCCCGCCGACCGCGGCGACGGTCGGCTTGCGCATCCCTGCCAGCGCCCGCACCAGCGGGTTGTAGTGCTCGGCGACGGTCCGCAGCGCGCCCTCGCCGGTCTCCTCGGCCCGCTTCAGCAGGGTCAGGTGCTCGTTCAGGTCCTGGCCGACGCAGAAGGCCCGCTCGCCCGCCCCGGTCAGCAGGACGGCCCGCACCGCCGGGTCCGCGGCCGCGGCGGTCACGGCGTCGCGCAGCGCGATCTTGGTGGCGACGTCGAGCGCGTTCATCGCCTCCGGGCGGTTGATGGTGAGGACGGCCAGGCCGCCGTCCAGCTCGTACAGCACGGAATCGGACATGGGTGAGGGCTCCCGGGGTCGTGGCGGTGTCGGTCGTGTGTGTCAGGATGCCGGAGCACACGGGGGCCTGGGGAGTGTGAGGTATCGCACCTTCCGGTGCTGTCCGTGCCGCCGCCACGCCGGGGCTTATGACGTGGTTTGCGGCGGTTGGGGGCGGTCCGGCCGTGGTTGCACCGAGAGTGATGTTGGTCATCAGCCCGTGGCATGCGGGATAATGGCTTCCGATCAATGCGTTCGATACCGGCGGTGGACGGACTGCCGGTGCGTAGCTGAGCGGTTGCAGGAAGGGGAACGAGCATGGCGGCCATGAAGCCGCGGACGGGTGACGGCCCGCTCGAAGTCACCAAAGAGGGGCGGGGCATCATCATGCGCGTTCCGCTCGAAGGCGGCGGACGCCTTGTGGTGGAGCTCACGCCTGACGAGGCCGACGCCCTCGGCGAGGCCCTGAAGAAGGCCTGCGGCTGACCGCAGCAGGTGCTCGCCATCTCCTGGAGATGTGCTGCCGGGCCCGGGTACGACGTCATGTCGGCCCGGGTCCGCACGTTTTCCGGGCCCGGTCCCCGCGGGGCGCCGGGCTCAGCGCTTGATGGCGCCGGACTCAGCGCTTGATGGCGCAGAGCAGCCCGTCCGACACCGGCAGCAGTGCCGGCAGCAGGGCCTCGCTCTCCCGCACGTCCCGGACCAGGTCCCGGACGGCGCCGGTCTGCGGGTCCTGGAGCTCCGGCTCGGCCAGCCTTCCCTCCTGGAAGACCCCCTCGAAGCAGACCATCCCGCCCGGCCGCAGCAGCCGCAGTGCCTCCAGCAGGTACTCGCAGGACTCGACCGGGTCGCCGTCGCAGAACACCAGGTCGTACTGGCCGTCGGCGAGCCGGGGCAGCACCTCCAGGGCCCGGCCCGGTATGAACCGGGAGCGGTTGGCCGCGAACCCGGCCGCCTGGTACGCCTCGCGCGCCAGCTGCTGGCGCACCGGTTCGGAGTCCACCGTGGTGAGCACGCCGTCCGGCCGCATCCCGCGCAGCAGGTAGACCCCTGATACCCCGGTGCCGGTGCCGATCTCGGCGACCGCCTTGGCGTCCAGCGCGGCGGCCAGCAGCCGCAGGCACGCCCCGCCGCTCGGCCCGATCGCCTTTATCCCGGTCCGCGCGGACTGGGCCCGGGCGTAGGTCAGCACCGCGTCCTCGCTCACGTAGGTGTCGGCGAGAGCCGCACGTGCGGGCCCGAATTCGCTGATGGCTGCCTCTTTCGGAGCGCCGGGCGGCAGCCCGGTGCCGAGGGATGTCGATATTTCCTGGCACAGATTACTGGCCGACCGGGAACCGCGTACGGCGGCGGGCCGTTGTCAGGACGGACCGGGTGCGGAAGGCCTCCCGGGCACTTTTATCCGGGCTTGACGGGTGAGGTGGATATGGTGGTGGCCCTGCTGGGCAGAAGAGCCGACCGAGGAGGTGTGGCCGAGGGCGACGTCCCTGTGCGGCGGCACTCCCGCGGCACCGCGTCGGCCCGTACGCCGAAGCCCGTGATGAACCAGCCTGCGCACTCCGACCTGGACCAGCCCGCGGCCGCTACGCCGACCGCCGGTGCCACCGAGGCCCCCGCCCTCGCGACCTTCACCGAAGGTCCCGACGCGCAGACCTGGACTCCGCCCACCTGGGAGGAGATCGTCGAGGCGCACAGCGCCCGCGTCTACCGGCTCGCCTACCGTCTGACGGGCAACCAGCACGACGCCGAGGACCTCACCCAGGAGGTCTTCGTCCGGGTGTTCCGTTCGCTGTCGACCTACACCCCCGGCACGTTCGAGGGCTGGCTGCACCGGATCACCACCAACCTCTTCCTGGACATGGTCCGCCGCCGCCAGCGCATCCGCTTCGACGCGCTCGGCGAGGACGCGGCCGAGCGGCTCGCCTCCCGCGAGCCCAGCCCGGCCCAGCACTTCAGCGACACCCACTTCGACGCCGACGTCCAGCAGGCGCTGGACACCCTCGCGCCGGAGTTCCGGGCCGCCGTGGTGCTCTGCGACATCGAGGGCCTGTCCTACGAGGAGATCGCCGCCACGCTGGGCGTCAAGCTCGGCACCGTCCGCAGCCGCATCCACCGCGGCCGCTCGCACCTGCGCGCCGCGCTCAAGCACCGCGCCCCCGGCTCGGCCCCCGGCCGTGAGCGCCGCGGCGGCTCGGAGGAGCCGGTGCCGGTCGGCGTCGGCGTGGTCGAGGCCGCGGTCGCGCCCGGTGGGCGCGGACGGAGGCGATCGTGAGCGGAACCAGCCGGTCCGGTTCGGATCGTTCGGATGCGTCCGACCGGTCCCTGACCCGACGGGGCTGGGCCCTGCCGGGCCGTCGCGGAGGCGACGACCCCGGTGAGCCCGTGCTGCCCGCGGTGGCACTGCCCGCGGACACGGCGCTGCACGCGCTTCCCGTCCGCCCCACCGCGCCCGCCGCCGAGGAGCACCACCTGGGCGAGCGCCTCTCCGCCTTCCTGGACGGCGAACTCGGCCACGACTCGCGCGACCGCGTCCAGGCCCACCTGGCGACCTGCCCCCAGTGCCTCGCCGAGGCCGACGAGGGCCGCGCCGTCAAGCACATGCTGACCCGCACCGGCACCCCCGGCCCGTCCTCCGCGCTGATGGCCCGCCTGATGGCCGTCGGAAACCTCCCCGAGGACGCCCCGGCGGACCGCGACCGGCCGACCGGACGCGGCCGCCGCGATGACGACGACGACCTGCCCGGTGGCGGGGTCGCGGCCACCGGCACGCTCGGCGGCAGCCGGCTCGACGGCGGCTCCTTCGGCCGCGGTGCCGGGGCCTCCTTCGGCGCGGGCGCGCTCGGCGCCGACGCCCCGCTGCCCGGGGTGGACCCGCGCGCCTTCGGGCGCGGCGCGGTGCTGCGGCCGCTCATGGGCCGGCGCGCGGCCCGTCCCGAGCCCACCGCCGCCCCGGCCCGTCCGCAGCCCTCCACGGCCGTCGTGCGCCCTCCCGCGCGCGGACGCCGACTGGTGTTCGCGGCCGCGGGCGCCTTCTCCGTCGCCGCGGTGACGCTCGGCGGCGTCGGCGGGCTCAGCACCCAGGGCGAGGAGCGCCACGGCACCACCGTCAGCCCGCCCGGTGCCGGCACCGGCCGGGGCGGCGGGCTCGTCCCGATGAACGCGCAGGTCCCGGTGGACTTCCCGGGCCGCCCGGTCGCCGCGACCCGCGAGGCGACCCCGCCGGGCTACCCGGAGCGCTACCCCGGGGGCCCCGCCGCCCTGCGCCAGCAGACTCGCTAGAGCGGCCCTCGACGGACACCGGTGTTCCGGTCCGGACGGCCTCGGCCACCGGCAGGTCTTTACCACGGCTTCATCCCAGCGTGGACCAGGGACTCGCCGGTGGCCATTACCCTGTAGGAACCGTCGTCCGACGAGCTAGGGAGCAAAGGTGTTCAGCGACGTGGGTGGGCTGGAGCTCCTGACGCTTGCCGTGATGGCGATCATCATCTTCGGCCCGGACAAACTGCCGAAATTGATCCAGGACACCATGGGCTTCATCCGGAAGATCCGTTCCTTCGCCGACAACGCGAAGGAGGACATCCGCAGCGAGCTGGGCCCCGAGTTCCAGGACTTCGAGTTCGAGGACCTGAACCCCAAGACCTTCGTCCGCAAGCAGCTCATGGGCGGCCAGGACGACCCGCTGGGCCTCAAGGAGATGAAGGACTCGCTGGACATCCGCTCGGTCCTGGACGACAAGCCCGCGGCGCCGGTCAACGGCCGCAGCGGCAGCGTCAGCTTCGAGAAGTCCGAGCCGGCCGCCGCCTCCACCGGCGCCCCGCTGGCGCCCGGCGAGCGCCCCCCGTTCGACCCCGACGCCACCTGATCACGCCGCGTACGCCGGTCGATCCGCACCGCGTACGCCGGTCGATCCGCACCGCGTACGGCGCCTCCGGCTCCGTGCCCCCGCCCCGCCCGGCCACCGGCTGAGCGGGGCGGTGGCGTGTGCGCCGCTATTGTGCTGATTGCTCCCGCTGAGCCGTCCGTCACAACGCGCCCCGTCGCGTACCAGGAACGGCCCCGGGGAGCGCCGCGGTGCGCCACCATGGGAGCGCGCCACGGCAGGCAAACGTGTGTTTGAGGAGGCCCGGGGATGGACGCGACGAGTCAGGCGGGAGGGGCGACGGCCACGGCCGGCGGCCCGGTGGTCGGCGGACAGGCCGGCCCGGTGGACCCGCTGGTGCCCTACCTGTCCGCAGACTTCCCCTGGTACGGGCTGGACGAGGGCTGGACCGGCCGTCGCTTCCTGGTGCAGGCCGGCGCCGGCCCCCGCACGGGCAGCGTCGACTACGGCTCGCTCGGCCACGGCGAGGAGCCGGCCCAGCGGTACGAGCCGCGCGACGTGCGGAAGTTCGCCGTCGTGGTCACGGTGGCGCGCCGGGACAGCCGCCGCAGTGCCGACAACACCGGCACCCTGGAGGCGACCTCCGCCTCCTCCGCGGCCTGGCTGGCCGGCTCCGGCCTGCTCGCCGGGACCTGGCCCGGGCAGCTGGACCGGGCGCTGCGCCAGGACTGGCTGGACCAGCAGAGCAGCCTCGCCTGGGACCTCGCCGACGACCTGGCGGGCCCCGGCTGGTCCACCCTCAGCCTGCCCGTCAACGGGCTGCCGCAGCCCTTCCGCTACCGCGAGTCCGAGTACGGCTGGGTGCTGGCCGGCGAGGCCCCCGGCGTCCTGCTCGGCGCCTACGGCCGCGGCGTCAGCGCCTACGGCATCGGCTTCTCCACCGTTCCGGAGCTGGCCGCCTACACCCGGCCGTAGCGCCCCGGGGCGCGCGACGGTACGACGAAGGGCCGGGTGGTCCGGCCACCCGGCCCTTCGTCGGTCACGGTCTCAGAACTTGTTCCTGGGCGTCAGGCCCAGCGACATGCCGGACAGCCCGCGCTGGCGGCCGCCGAGCTTGCCGGCCACGGCGCGCAGGGCGGCGCCGGCCGGGGAGTCGGGCGCGGCGAGCACGACCGGGCGGCCGTCGTCGCCGCCCTCGCGCAGCCGCACGTCGATCGGGATCGAGCCGAGCACCGGGACGGTCGCGCCGACGGTGCGGGTGAGCGCGTCCGCGACGGTCCGGCCGCCGCCGGTCCCGAAGACGTCGATCATCTCGTCGCAGTGCGGGCACGGCATGCCGGACATGTTCTCGATCACGCCGACGATCTTCTGGTGGGTCTGCACCGCGATGGTGCCGGCCCGCTCGGCCACCTCGGCGGCGGCCATCTGCGGGGTGGTGACGATCAGGATCTCCGCGTTGGGGACCAGCTGGGCCACCGAGATCGCGATGTCGCCGGTGCCGGGCGGCAGGTCCAGCAGCAGCACGTCCAGGTCGCCCCAGTACACGTCGGCGAGGAACTGCTGGAGCGCGCGGTGCAGCATCGGGCCGCGCCAGACCACCGGGGCGTTGCCCGGGGTGAACATGCCGATCGAGATGACCTTCACGCCGTTCGCCTGCGGCGGCATGATCATGTCCTGGACCTGGGTCGGCCGGCCCTCGACGCCCAGCATGCGCGGCACGCTGTGGCCGTAGATGTCGGCGTCCACCACGGCGACCTTCAGACCGTCGGCGGCCATCGCGGCCGCCAGGTTGACGGTCACCGAGGACTTGCCGACGCCGCCCTTGCCGGAGGCGACGGCGTAGACCCTGGTCAGCGTGCCCGGCTTGGCGAACGGGATCTCCCGCTCGGGGGCGCCGCCGCGCAGCAGCTGGGACAGCTCCTTGCGCTGCTCGTCGCTCATCACGTCGAGCTCGACCTCGACGCCGGTCACGCCGGGGACCTTCCCGACCGCCTCGCGCACCCGGGTGACGATGGTGTCGCGCATCGGGCAGCCGGAGACCGTCAGGTAGACCGCGACGCGCACCGCGCCGCCCTCGGCGATCCCGACCGATTTCACCATGCCGATCTCGGTGATCGGGCGGTTGATCTCCGGGTCGTTGACGGTCGCCAGCGCCTGGCGTACGGACTCCTCCGTGACGCCGGCCGCGACCTCTGTCTCGTTGGCCATGCCTTGATGGTACGGCGCCGACGGATTCCCTTGACTCGCCGGTAGCGTGCCGAGGGTCACAGGGCGTCGGAGGACTCCCGGCGCTCGTCGATCTCCTTGAGCAGGGACTGGAGTTCGGACCGGATGAAGTCCCGCGTGGCCACCTCGCCGAGCCCGTGCCGCAGGGCCGCGACCTCGCGGGTCAGGTACTCGGTGTCGGCGATGTTGCGGTCGCTGCGGGCCCGGTCCTGCTCCATGTTGACCCGGTCCCGGTTGTCCTGGCGGTTCTGCGCCAGCAGGATCAGCGGGGCCGCGTACGAGGCCTGCAGGGACAGCGCCAGGGTCAGGAAGATGAACGGGTACTCGTCGAAGCGCACGTTCGCCGGCAGCAGGGTGTTCCACGCTATCCAGACGACGACCACCACCGTCATCCAGACGATGAACCGACCGGTGCCGAGGAAGCGGGCGATCCGCTCGGACAGGACGCCGAAGGCCTCCGGGTCGTAGGACGGCAGCGAGAGCAGGCCGGGCCGCGCGGTGCGCGGCTGGTCGAGCCGGGCGCGGCCGGTGCCGGTGATCGGCGCGGTGTCCGAGCGCCGGTCCCGGCCGCCCTCGCGGGTGCGCAGCTCGCGCAGCTGGCGCAGTTCTCCCTGGAGGCGTCGGCGCGCGGAGTCGTCCGGCCGTCCGCTGCGGTCACCGTCCACCGGTCACCCCTTCGCTCTCGTCGTCGCGGTCCTCGTCGTGGGCGTGCAGCGCGGCGTCGCGCCAGTCGTCCGGCAGCAGGTGGTCGAGCACGTCGTCGACGGTCACCGCGCCGAGCAGGTGGTCCGCGTCGTCCACGACCGGTGCGGCGACCAGGTTGTAGGTCGCCAGGTAGCTGGTGATCAGCGACAGCGGGGTGTCCGGCGGCAGCGGGTCCAGGTCGTCGTCCACCAGCGAGCCGACCAGGACGTACGGGGGTTCGCGCAGCAGCCGCTGGAAGTGCACGGTGCCCAGGTAGCGGCCGGTCGGGGTCTCGTTCGGCGGGCGGCAGACGAAGACCTGCGCGGCCAGCGCGGGCTTGTGGTCGCTGACCCGGACCCGGGCCAGCGCCTCGGCGACGGTCGCGTCCGGCTCCAGCACGACCGGCTCGGTGGTCATCAGACCGCCGGCGGTGTCCTCCTCGTACGTCAGCAGGCGGCGCACCGGCGCGGCCTCGTCCGGCTCCATCAGCTGGAGCAGCCGCTCGGCCTCGTCGCCGGGCAGCTCGGAGAGCAGGTCGGCGGCGTCGTCCGGGTCCATCGCCTCCAGGACGTCGGCGGCGCGCTCCTCCTGGAGCTTGCCGATGATCTCGACCTGGTCGTCCTCGGGCAGCTCCTCCAGGACGTCGGCCAGCCGCTCGTCGTCGAGGGCGGCGGCGACCTCGGCCCGGCGCTTGGCGGACAGGTGGTGCAGCACGCTGGCGAGGTCGGCGGGGCGCAGCTGCTCGAAGGTGGCGAGCAGGTTGGCCGCGCCCTGGTCCTGTTCGGTCAGCGAGAAGCCGGTGACGTCCTGCCAGTCCAGGGTGAGCCGTTCGCCCTTGCCCTTGCGCAGCCGGCCGGCCCGGCCGAGCTGGACGAAGACCTTGCTGATCTCCCACTCGCGCAGCCGGCTCTGCACCATGCCGACGTCCAGCACGGTGACCTGCTCACCGGTCTTGGACCAGGTGACGGTGCGGTCCAGCAGTTCGGCGAGCACCAGGGTCTCGGACGGGCGCTGCTCGAAGCGGCGCATGTTGATCACGCCGGTGGTGAGCACCTGGCCGGACTCCAGGCTGGTCACCCGGGTCATCGGCAGGAAGATCCGGCGCCGGCCGACCACCTCGACCACCAGGCCGAGCACGCGCGGCGGGCGGCCGCCGAGCCGCAGCGACACGACCACGTCCCGGACCCGCCCGACCTGGTCGCCGTTCGGGTCGAAGACCGCGATGGCGGACAGATGGGAGATGAAGACCCGGGTGCCTGGCCCTGCCATGGACTCCCTCGACTCGCTCGATGCCGTACCGGATGCGCCGGGGGCGCGTCCGCGGCCAAGGCTACCCGCGTGTTCCGGGCCCGGCCGGGAGGCACGGTAGCCGTCGGACGAGTCCCGGGCGTGAACCTTTAACGGCGCTTGAACAGCAGTTTGGGCAGGCCGGCCGGGATCGGGCGGCGAGTGGTGGCCGGGGTGGGCAGCGGCTGCGCGGCGTGCGAGCCGTCCGGCATCGCCCCGGGGTGCTCGGTGAGCGGGCCGGTCGGCTCCAGCCGCAGCACCCGGCACTCGCGGGCCCAGCGGGTGGTGATGGCGTCGGTGTCGGGCGCGTTCAGCCGCTTGCCCTTGAGCTCCTCGACGGCGCCCAGCCAGGCCTCGCTGTTCGGGGCCGGTTCGACCACCCGGGCGTTCCAGCCGGTCAGTCGGCCGCCCTTGTCCTTGCTGCGGACGGTGACCACGGCCCCGGCGCCGGGCTCCAGGCCGTGCAGCGGCTGCTCGCCGCCCCCGCCGACCACCACGACGGCGCCGTCGTGCCAGGCGTGCCACAGCGGCCGGGCGTGCTCCTGCCCGTCCGCGCGCACCCAGAGCAGGCCGGACTTCTTCGCGGCCTCCTCCAGCAGGGCCTGGTCGAGGAAGTCGTCGGCGGTCGCGGCGGCGGGCGTACGGTCCATGGCGGACAGCGTACGGCCACCGGGG
>NZ_JBIVVI010000062.1:0-15187 GCF_044757675.1 Kitasatospora sp. NPDC091257 | reverse complement strand
CCTCCGGACGACCCCCGGAGGCGCCCGACCGGACGCCCCGGGACCCCACCGGACGACCCTCCGGACGGCCCTCCGGATGGCTCGAACACGCCGCCGGAACCCGGTCGGCGGCGTATCGTCGTGCCCCGGACACCGCGGGGGCGACGCAACGGCGTCCCGGACATCGCCGCGGCGCCGCGGGGACGACACGAGCTCGGGAGAGGAGCGGCCGTGCGGGGTGGCTCGGTGGCCGTGGTCGGGGGCAGCATCGCCGGAAGCGCGTTCGCCGGCGCCGCCGCCCGGCTCGGCGCGGAACGCGTGGTGGTGCTGGAACGCAGCCCCGGCCGGCTGGAGGACCGCGGCGTGGGGCTGTGCACCCACAACGACCGCTTCGACGAACTGGTCCGGACCGGGCACCTCGACGCGGACACCCGCCGCCACCGCCTCACCGTCCGCCGCTGGGTCGCCCGGGGCGCGGCCGGCGAGGGCGACGGACCGGACGGCTGCGGTCGGCTGCTCTGGGCCCAGCCCTTCCCCTTCCACTCCCACCACTGGGGCGTGCTCTGGCAGGCGCTGCGCGAACGGACGCCCCGGCAGGTCGAGTTCCGGCTGGGCACCACCGTGACGGCCGTCGGCAACGGGCCCGACGGCGCCTGGGCCGAAGCGGGTGGCGGCCGCGAGACGTACGACCTGGTGATCGGCGCCGACGGCTACCGCTCGGTGGTCCGCGCGGCCGTCTGCCCCCGGGCCGAACCCGAGTACGCCGGGTACGTGTGCTGGCGCGGCAGCTACGACGCCGCCCTGCTCGCCGAGCTGCCCGGCGGCGCGGCGCCCTGGCCCGAGGAGCAGTGCATCACCGCCTGCTACCCCGGCGGCCAGGTGGTGATCTACCGCATCCCCGGGGTCGAACCCGGCCGCACCCAGGTGAACTGGGTCTTCTACGCCCCCACACCCGCCTGGCTGCGGCTGGACGGCCCGACCAGTATCCCGGCGGGCAGCCTCCTCGACGGGCAGCTGGACGAACTGCGGCAGCTCGCCGAGCGGCACCTGCCGCCGTACTGGGCCGGCCTGGTCACCCTGACCCCGCGCGAACGGACCTTCCTGCAGCCGATCTACGACCTGGCGGCCCCGCGCCGCACGGCCGGCCGGCTGCTCATCGGCGGGGACGCCGCCACCGTGGTGCGCCCGCACAACACCAGCGGCGCGGTCAAGGCGATGCAGGACGCCCACGCCTTCGAACTGGCGGGGCGGGAGGCCGGCTCCTGGTCGGCCCTGCTGGCCACCTACGACCGCGAACGGACGGAGTCCGGGCGGGAGTTGGTGGAGCTGGGCCGCACCCTCGGCCGGGCCCAGGTCACCGGGGCGCCGGACTGGACGGGGATGGACGAGCCGGGCATGGCCGCCTGGTGGCAGCACCAGTTCACCGGCGGCGGGGGTTTCGGCGGCCACGCGCTCGACCGTACCGGCCGAGCGCTCGCGGCGACCGCCGAAACCACGTCAACCCGCGCGGGGCGGACGGACGTCGACGGTGGTGACGTCCACCATGGTGGCGCGGACGGCACCGGTGACGCCGCCGGCGGCGACGACAACGGTCAGACGTTCACGCCGTAGTCGGTCGCGATGCCGCGCAGGCCGGAGGCGTAGCCCTGGCCGATGGCACGGAACTTCCACTCCACGCCGTTGCGGTACAGCTCGCCGAAGACCATCGCGGTCTCGGTCGAGGCGTCCTCGGTCAGGTCGTAGCGCGCGATCTCCAGGCCGTTGGCCTGGTTGACGATCCGGATGAACGCGTTGCGCACCTGGCCGAAGTTCTGCAGCCGGGCGTCGGCGTCGTAGATCGACACCGGGAAGACCACCTTGGCCACGTCGACCGGGACGCGGTCCAGGTCGACCTTGATCTGCTCGTCGTCCCCGTCCCCGCCGCCGGTCAGGTTGTCGCCGCTGTGCTCGACCGAACCATCGGGGCTGCGGAGGTTGTTGAAGAAGACGAAGTGCTGGTCCGAGACCACCTTGCCCAGCGCGTTGCACAGCAGCGCGCTGGCGTCCAGGTCGTAGTCGGCCCCGGTGGTGGTGCGCACGTCCCAGCCGAGACCGACGATCACGGCGCTCAGACCGGGCGCCTCCTTGCTGAGCGAGACGTTGCCGCCCTTGGCCAGCGAAACTCCCACAATGCCCTCCTCGGATCTCTCCCTGTGGACGAATCTACAACACTGTAGAGATCACGAGAATCCGTCTGGAGGCGGGCCCGCCCCGGGATTTTCTCCGGGTCGCGCACGGGAACCGTGCGCGGGAGCCGCCGCAGCGCAGGTCACGGCGTCATTGCACGCCGTCACTGCACGCCGTAAAGACACGCCGTCACTGCACGGCGTCGATCTCGATCCGCAGCGCGCTGTGCTCCGCATGCCGAGCACCCTGACGACCTCCCGCCCTAGACTGGCAGTGGATTTCCCCTCGTCGGCTCGTCCCCCCGTTTCCCCTCGTCGCAGGCCCGGTCGCCGGAGGTCCCGATGCGCCAGCGGTACAGCTTCCACCTCGACCGGGGCGGGCACTCGGTGACCGTCAACGTCCGGTCCGGCTGGATCACCGAGACCGAGTTGCTGGTCGACGGCAAGGAGTGCGCCTTCCACCGCGTCCACGGGCACGGTGTCTACCCGCTGACCCTCGCCGCCCAGGTCGCCGAGGAGCCGCCGAAGCCGCTCGCGGTCCGGCTCGACCGCACCGGCCGGGCCGAGCACCCGCTCGCCTGCGTCCTGGAGCTGTCCGGCGCCGAGCACCCGATGCCCGAGCGCACGGCGCGCTGAAACACCCCGTTCGGGTGGTTTGCCCCTGAATATCGGAAAACCGTACGATCCAGGGTCGGCGCGGACGAGCCGCCTCCACGAGCCGGACGCCCACGAGCCGCGCCCCACGACCCCCACACAGACGACGAAGGCCTGCGCATGACCACCCCCGCGACCCCCGACGCCTTCGACGAGCTGCTGCGCGAGGTGATGGCCGACGCCGAGCGCTTCGGCCACCGCCAGCACGTCCGGCTCACCTGGCTCGCCGTACGCCGCCACGGCGCCACCGCCGCCCTCGACCTGATCGGCGAGGGCATCCTGCGCACCGCCACCAAGGCCGGCGCGCCGCAGAAGTTCCACGTCACCATGACCCGGGCCTGGGTCGAGCTGGTGGCCCTCCACGCGGACGACGACGCGACGGGCTTCGAGCAGTTCGCCGCCCTGCACCCGGACCTGCTCGACAAGGACCTGCTCGCCCGCCACTACCGTCCGGGGACGCTCGCGACCGAGCAGGCCCGGACCACCTGGGTGGAGCCGGACCTCGACCCCTTCCCCCGGGCCGCGGCCTGACAATCCCCGGGCCCCGGCCCGTCGCGCCGACCGGTCGGCGCGGCGGGTGGAACCGCCCGACGCGTCAGCTCCCCCGAACCTCCCCGAGGCACTCCGCCACAATCTCCTCGACCGCCTCGCGGGCCCGGTCCGCGTCCTGCGCGACCAGCCCGATCCTGGTGCGGCGGTCGAGCACGTCGGCCGCGTCCAGCGCGCCCTCGTGGCTGACGGCGTGGGCGATCTCGGCGCGGGTCACGTCCAGACCCTCCGCGATCGGCGTCAACTCCCCCGCCGCCAGCACCTCGTGGGCCGCGCCGCCGTGGCGGGCGAGCAGCGAGGCGGGCACCTCGCCGACGGCCCCCGCGCCGGCCGGCAGCGGGCGGCTGTCCCCGTGACCGGGGGCGCCGATCAGCGGCAGCCGGGCCGTCCAGCAGGCGCGGGCGGGCAGGCCGCGCAGCCGGACGGCGGTGTCCACCGCGTCCTCGGCCATCCGGCGGTAGGTGGTGAGCTTGCCGCCGACCACGGTGATCACCCCGGACGGGCTCTCCAGTACCGCGTGCTCGCGGGAGATGTCGGCGGTGCTGCCGTCCCCGGTGTCGATCAGCGGACGCAGACCGGCGTACGCGCCGCGCACGTCCGCGCCGGTCAGGGCGGTGGCGAGGGCGGCGTTGACGGTGTCCAGGAGGAACGAGCGCTCGGCCTCGGTGGGCTGCGGCTCGTCCGGGATCGGACCCGGGGCGTCCTCGTCGGTCAGGCCGATCGCGACCCGGCCGAGCTGCTGCGGCAGGGCGAAGACGAACCGGCTGGTGGAGCCGGGCACCGGCACGGTGAGGGCCGCGGTCGGATGGCCGAGCGCCTCCGCGTCCACCAGCAGGTGGGTGCCCTGGCTGGGCCGGAGCTTGATCGAGGTGTCCACCTCGCCCGCCCAGACGCCGGTGGCGTTGACCACCGCGCCGGCCCGGACGGCCAGCTCCCGCCCGGTCAGGGTGTCGACCAGCCGGGCCGAGGTACCGTCGACCTGCTCGGCGCGCACCCTGGTCAGCACGGTCGCCCCGTACTGCGCGGCGGTCCGGGCCAGCGCGACCACCAGCCGGGCGTCGTCCACCAGTTGGCCGTCGTGGGCGACCAGCGAGCCGCGCAGCCCGTCCGTCCGCACACCCGGCACCAGCCGGCGGGTCCGGTCGGCGTCGATCCGGCGCACCCGGGGCAGCAGCGCGCCCGGGGTGCCGACCGTCAGGCGCAGCGCGTCCCCGGCGTGGAAGCCCGTGCGGATCAGCGCGGCCTGGCCCGGGCGCAGCAGGTCGGGGAGCAGCGGCACCAGTTGGGGCAGCGCCCGGATCAGGTGCGGGGCGGTGCGGGTCATCAGCACGCCGCGCTCGACGGCGCTCTCCCGGGCCACCTTGATCTGCCCGGAGGCGAGGTAGCGCAGGCCGCCGTGCACCAGCTTGGAGCTCCAGCGGCTCGTTCCGAAGGCGAGGTCGCGGGCCTCGACGAGCACCGTGCGCAGGCCGCGCGAGGCCGCGTCCAGGGCCACTCCGGCGCCGGTGACGCCGCCTCCGACGACCAGGAGGTCGATCCGGGGGTCGTCGCCGAGCGCTTGGAGTTCCAGCGTGCGGCGGGCGGCGTCGAGCCGGCCGGTGCCCGCGTACGGGCCCGCGTGCGGGCCTGCGGTGGGGGTCATGGCGCGAGGTATCCGTTCAGTGCTCTGGCCAGTTCGCGCCGCCAGGCCGCCTCGGGCAGCAGGGAGGCGACCATGCGGTGCGACTGGACGGTGGACTGGGCGATCAGCAGGACCATGGCGGCCAGTTCGAGCGGCTCGCCGGCCCGGATCGAGCCGTGCGCCTGGCCGTGTTCGATGCCGGCGCGCAGCGCCTCCAGCAGGCCGCGCTGGCTGGCGCCGAGCCGCTCGACGACGTACTGGAGCAGCAGGTCGGAGTCGTCGGAGTGCAGCAGCGCGCCGAGCACCGGGTGGTCGCGCAGCCGGACGGCGATCTCCACGACCCGCTCGACGAGGGTCTCCCGGTCGTGGACGTCCAGCCCGGCGCCCTCCAGGGTGGTCAGGATCTCCCGGGTGAGCAGCGCGCCGATCACCGCCCGGACGTCCGGCCAGCGGCGGTAGACGGTCGGGCGGCTGACCCCGGCGCGGCGGGCGATCTCGGACAACTGGGTCCGGCGCACGCCGAGATGGACGATCAGGTCGGCGGCGGCGTCCAGGATCGCGTCGTCGGTGCTGCGCTCCCCGGGGGCCGGGGGCGGCGTCTGAGGCTCAGCGTTACTACTTGACATGATGTGTGAAACTGTAACGCATGGCACCTGAGACGCAAGCGGGACCGGCCGGCGCCGCACTTCCGCTCCCCCCGATGAAGTGGGACGCCTGGGGCGACCCGGCCCTCGCCAAGGAACTGTCCGCCGACATCAAGGGACTGCTCGCCGCCGCCCTCGGCGTCACCGGCGACGCCGCCCCCGGGCCCGGCGCCGACGAGGTCGTCCTGCGCCCGTCCCGGATCTCCGCCGAGGACCTCAAGGCGCTCGCCGCCGCCGTCGGCGAGGCCCACGTCAGCGCCGCCGACGCCGACCGGCTGCCGCGCGCCGGCGGCAAGTCCACCCCCGACCTGCTGCGCCGCCGCAGCCGCGAGGCACAGGACGCCCCCGACGCCGTCGTGCTGCCCGGCAGCGAGCAGGAGGTCGCCGCCGTCCTCGCGGTGTGCGCCGAACGCCGCATCGCCGTCGTCCCGTTCGGCGGCGGCACCAGCGTGGTCGGCGGCCTCGACCCCGAGCGCGGAGCCTTCGACGCCGTCGTCTCCCTCGACCTGCGCCGCTTCGACCAGCTGCTCGACCTCGACGAGACCTCCGGCGAAGCCGTCCTCGGCGCCGGCCTCACCGGCCCGGCCGCGGAGGCACTGCTCGCCGAACGCGGCTGGGAACTCGGCCACTACCCGCAGAGCTTCCGCTACGCGACCATCGGCGGCTTCGCGGCCACCCGCTCCTCCGGCCAGGACTCCGCCGGGTACGGACGCTTCGACGAGATGGTGCGCGGACTGCGCGTCGTCACCCCCGCCGGGATCCTCGACCTCGGCCGCGCCCCCGCCTCCGCCGCCGGCCCCGACCTGCGCCAGCTCTTCCTCGGCTCTGAAGGCACCCTCGGCGTGATCACCGCCGTCCGGCTGCGCGTCCACCCGCTGCCCGCCGTCAAGGCGTACGAGGCGTGGAGCTTCCCCGACTTCGCCACCGGCACCGCCGCGCTGCGCGCCGTCGAGCAGCAGGGCACCGGCCCGACCGTGATCCGGCTCTCCGACGAGGCCGAGACCATGATCAACCTGGCCATGACCGAGCAGATCGGCGGTGCCCCGGCGGTCACCGGCTGCCTGGCCGTCACCGTCTTCGAGGGCACCGCCGCCCAGGTCGCCGCCCGCCTGCAGCTCACCCGCGACACCCTGCTCGCCACCGGCGGCACCTCGCTCGGCGAGGTCCCCGCCCGGGCCTGGGAGCACGGCCGGTTCAACGCCCCCTACCTGCGCGACTCGCTGCTCAGCGCGGGCGCGCTGTGCGAGACCCTGGAGACCGCGACGAGCTGGAGCCGCCTGCCGGCCCTGCGCACCGCCGTCACCGAGGCGCTCACCGGCGCCCTGCCCGGCTCCCTCGTGCTCTGCCACGTCTCGCACGTCTACCCGACCGGTGCCTCGCTCTACTTCACCGTCGTCGCCGCCCTCGGCGAGGAGCCGCTCACCCGCTGGGGCGCCGCCAAGCGCGCCGCCGGGGACGCCATCCTCGGCGCCGGCGGCACCATCAGCCACCACCACGCCGTCGGCGCCGACCACCGGCCCTGGATGACCGAGGAGATCGGCGACCTCGGCGTGCGCATCCTGCGCGCCGTCAAGGCCGAACTCGACCCGGCGGGCATCCTCAACCCGGGCAAGTTGATCCCGTGAACGAGGTGAGAACCGTCCGCAGGGTCGCCGTTCTCACCAACCCGGCGGCGGGCGCCGGCCATGCCGAACCCGCCGCCCACCGGGCCACCGCCCGGCTGCGGGCCCTCGGCGTCCAGGTCGAACCGCACGCCGGGCGCTCCCCCGAGGACGCCGTCCGCCTCGCCCGCGAGGCGGTGGCCGGCGGGGTGGACGCGGTGGCCGTCGTCGGCGGCGACGGCATGATCAACCTCGCCCTCCAGGCCCTGGCCGGCACCCCCGTCCCGCTCGGCGTGATACCCGCCGGCACCGGCAACGACCACGCCCGCGAGTACGGCCTGCCGCTCGGTGCCCCCGAAGCCGCCGCCGACGTCATCGCCGCCGGACGCACCCGCGGCATCGACCTCGGCCGGATCACCGGCCCGGACGGCGCCGTCCGCTGGTACGGCTCCGTCCTCGCCACCGGCTTCGACTCCCTGGTCAGCGACCGCGCCAACCGGCTGCGCTGGCCGCGCGGCCGGATGCGCTACAACCTCGCCATCCTCGCCGAGTTCGCCAACCTGCGCCCGCTGCCGTTCCGCATCACCCTCGCCGACGGCACCGTCATCGAACGCGATCTCACCCTGGCCGCCGTCGGCAACACCCGCAGCTACGGCGGCGGCATGCTGATGTGCCCCGCCGCCCTCCCCGACGACGGGCTGCTCGACCTCACCCTCGTCGACGCCATGCCCCGGCTGCGCATCGCCCGCTTCTTCCCGACCCTCTTCAAGGGCACCCACGTCACCTACCCGGAGGTCACCACGCTGCGCACCGAGTCCCTGCGGATCGAGTCCCCCGGCATCACCGCCTACGCCGACGGGGAGTTCATCGCCCCGCTCCCGGTGGACGTCGCGGTCGCCAAGGACGCCCTGCGGGTGCTGGTGCCGTGAGAGGCTGATGCCGCGGTCCGGTCCCACGGGCCGGACCGCGGCATCAGTCACCGGTCACCGGCGGGAGGGCGGTCGTCGAGTACGCGGCCGTCGCCACCCTGTGGCTCCCCCTCATCCCCGTCGGCGCCGTCCTCCTCGGCGCCGGCCTCGGCCTCACCAACTACTGGCGCTGGACCCGCCGGCGCACCTGACCACCCGCCGGCTGCCGCCCCCCGGTCTCACGCGCCCAGGCGGCGGCGCCACAGCAGCGGGCGTATCTCGATCGCGTGGGACGGGTCGCCGTTCCAGACCGTCGGCAGGCCGGCCTCCGCCAGGGCGGCGACCACCTCCTTCCCGACCGCGACGGTGGTCGCCCGGGAACCGTCGAAGCCGCCGTACAGCAGGGACAGGCCGTGGCCGGCGGCGGCGGACTCGGTGCACTGGGCGTGGAAGTAGACGAAGCCGCGCGCTTCGGGGGCGCCGGCCTCGGCGATCTCGGCGTCGGCACAGGAGCGGCAGCAGCCGAAGTCCTCCCGGGCCGTGAGGCCGCCCGCCTCCAGGGCGGCGAAGGCCCTGGTCAGGCGCTCCGGATCCGTCTCGCCGATCCAGCCGCTCTGCTCGCCGACCCGCTCCAGCCAGAGCCGGTCGGCGAGTTGCTCGGCCTGCGGGCGCGAGAGCGGGCGGCGGTCGCGCGCGACCAGGTGCTCCTCGGCCTGTTCGGCGAGCCCGGCACGGTCGGTGTAGCCGCAGGCCAGCGTCAGCCGCAACCGCTCCTCCAACTCCCTCCGCTCGCCCGCCTCCAGGTCTATCGGCGGCACCGGCTCCGGCGCCGGGCCCAGGTCGAGCGGCCGCCAGTCCAGGCCCTCGTCCCAGCCCGCCGCACCGCGCGCCCAGCCCGTCATCGCCTCGACCACCGGCTCGGGCCCGTCCAGCCGCACCTCGAAGTGCCGCTCGGCGGAACCGTCCCGGTGCTCCAGCGTGTACTCCTCGCCGTCGGCGTGCCACACCTGCACGTACACGTCCGGCAGGTCCGGTATCCGCTCCACGACGAGGAAGCGGTCGTCCGGCGCACCGATGCGCCGGACCATCCCCGCCAGTTCGTCCGCGGACACCCTCAGGTGCCGCGTCTCGTTCGTCTGCACCGCGATCGCCAGCATGACGTCACCCTTGCACACGCCACTGACAATCCCCGCGGACGATCCCGCAGTTCAGACCCGGTGCGCCCGCACCCGGCCGGCCACGAAGGCCACGGCCGCCGCCACGGCCGCCGTCTCCAGCAGCACGCGGCAGGGACTGCCACGGGCACAGCACCCGCAGCACCGGCTCCTCGGCGGCGAACGCCCCCGTCGTCCGGGCTCAGGCCCTCTGGACGAGGGACTTCAGCTCGCCGACGCTCTCGGTGAGGGTCGGTTCGCCGGTGGCGGGGTCGACGGTGAGGACGTGCCAGCGGCGGGCCGAGAGGCCGGTGCCGGTCTCCAGTGCGATGTGGAAGGTGTTGCTCTCCTGCTCCGAGTAGCCGCGGTCGACCACGGTCAGGACGTGGTCCGTCCGGCCCGGGGAGCTCGTGCGGGTGTCCGAGCGGACCGGCTCCTGGAACGAGCCGAGGACGGACGCGCCCACCGCGGACAGCAGCCCGAGGACCCCGACCGCCGTCACCACCCCGCCGACCGTGTCCCGACGGCCGCGGACCAGGCGCGCGGCCAGGAGCAGGACGGCGGCCGCGCCGACCAGCAGCACCGGCCGGTTCAGGGCGTCGGCCACCACGGCCCGTCCGCCACTGCGGGACTCCAACCGCCCCACCACACCCACGGCCAGCGGCAACAGGGCCGTCGCGGCCAGGACTCCGCCGATTCTTACACGATTCATCGAACCCCCTTGCGGGGCACCTTGGACGGCGTGACGATCCCGGCGCAGGCGGACGACCGCGGACCGGGCCCGGCCACCTGGAAAACCGGGTGCTTCGACGGCGGAGGGTCGGGTAGCGTGCCGGGCATGTCGAGCCCTGAGGCATCCAGGGTGGGGGCTTTCGGTCACGCGCCGTCAGCCCCCTGAAACCCGGAAGCACTGAACCACCGAGGTCCGAGCGAGCGCCACGTCCGCGCCGCCCGGGGGTTGAGCGTGCGGTGACGAGACGTCCGTCCTTCTCGTTCCCATCGCCCCGCTTCGGAGCCTCTCGATGCCCTTTCCGCTCTACCTGCTCGCCCTGGCCGTGTTCGCCATGGGCACTTCGGAGTTCATGCTCGCCGGGCTGCTGCCCGGCCTCGCCGCCGACCTCGGCGTCCCCGTCGGGACGGCCGGCGGGCTCACCTCGGCCTTCGCGGTCGGGATGGCGGTCGGTGCGCCGCTCATGGCCGTTCTCGTCCGCGACCGGCCGGGGCGCGGCAGCCTGCTCGGGTTCGTGCTGACGTTCGCGGCGGCGCACGCCGTCGGGGCGGTCACCGCGAGCTTCCCGCTGCTGTTGGCCACCCGGGTGGTCGCCGCGCTCGCCAATGCCGGGTTCCTGGCCGTGGCGCTGACCACCGCTGCCGCGCTGGTCCCGGCGGACCGCAAGGGGCGGGCGCTCGCCGTGCTGCTCTCGGGGACGACGGTCGCGACGGTGGCCGGTGTCCCGGGCGGGGCGGTGCTGGGCGCGGCGTTCGGGTGGCGTGCCGCGTTCTGGGCCGTCACGCTGCTCTGCCTGCCGGCCGCCGTCGGCATCGCCAAAGGCCTGTCACCCCAAGCCGGTTCGGCCGACCGCACCCTCTCCGCCGCCCCGGCGCTGCGCGCGGAGCTCGCCGAGCTGCGTAGCCCCCGGCTGCTCCGCGCGATGCTCCTCGCCGCGCTGGTGAACGCGGCGACCTTCGGCGCCTTCACCTTCCTCGCCCCCGTGGTGACCGGACCCGCCGGGTTGGGCGAGCTGTGGGTGCCGGTCGCGCTGGTGCTGTTCGGCGCCGGCTCGTTCGCCGGGGTCACCGTCGCGGGGCGGCTCGCGGACCGGCGTCCCGGTCCGGTCCTCGCGGTCGGCGGCCCGCTGCTGCTGGCGGGCTGGCCGGCGCTCGCCGTTCTGGCCGGGGCGCCGGGCGCGCTGCTGCCGCTGGTGTTCCTGCTGGGCGCACTGTCCTTCGCGGTCGGCGGCACGCTGATCACCCGGGTGCTGTACGAGGCGGCCGGGGCCCCCGCCCTGGCCGGCGCCTGTGCGACCGCCGCCCTCAACCTCGGCGCCACCGCCGGCCCGCTGCTGGCCGCCGCCTCCCTCGGCACGGCGGCCGGCCGGCTCGGCCCGTTCTACGCGGGCGGCCTGCTGGTCGCCGCCGCGCTGCTGGTCGCGGCGGTGCGACCGCGGCTCGGCTGAGCCGGGCCGCCCCCGGCCTCGGTTCACACCCCCGGGGTCGCCGCCACCCGCCCGGCGGCGATCGCCGCGACCAGCTCGCCGTGGTCGGCCACCGTCCGGTCCGCGTAGCGCAGCGCGAAGTCGGCGACGGCCTCGGCGAAGGTGTCCGCGCTGCCGAGGTAGCCGGCGATGGCGAGGCGGTCGCCGGTGCGGGCGTGGGCGCGGGCGAGGGTGCGGCCGCAGAGCTCGGCGTAGGCGCGCAGGCCGGAGGGGGTGAGGTCGGCGATCTCCGTCGAGCCCTTCATGTCGCGCAGTTGGCGGCCGTAGTAGTGGCGCCCGGCGGGGCCGGTGGTCCAGCCGAGGAAGATGTCGCTGGCGGCCTGCATCAGGTGCTGCCCGGTGACGACCCGGCGGCCGCCGTGGTGGACGGCGACCTCGGCGTCCACCCGCAGCGGCGGCAGGTGGTCCTCCAGCACCGACCGGCCGGCCTCCTTGAGCTGGAGGAACAGCGGGTCGCGCCCGTTCCCGCCCTCCAGCAGCAGGATGTAGCAGCGGGTGCCGACGCTGCCCACGCCGACCACCTTGGTCGCCGCGTCGACGAAGCGGAAGCGGTCCAGCAGCACCCGGCGGGACTCCGGGAGGGTCGACCGGTAGTCGCTGAACACCTGGCCGACGGCGCGCAGTTCGGTCCGTTTCAGTGGTTCGATCAGCGGCGGTGCGCTGATGATCCGGCGCCGCCCGTCCCGTTCCTCGGTGAGTTTGCCGAAGGCCTGCAGGCTGGTGCGGCTGCGGGCGTGGGCGAGGCCGGACTCCAGTTGCTTGCGCTGTCCCGGCTTGCCCAGCAGTGCCGGGAGGTCGGCGGTGTCCACCCGGGCGTACCAGACGTCGAGTTCGCCCTTCCCGGCCAGTCGCCGCATGGCGTCCGCGTACCCCTGGACGGCGGTGAGCGCGGCCCGGCGCGCCCGCTGCTCGTCCTGGCCGTTGTCGCGGGCGGCGACGGCGACGCTGGCGGCGAGCCGTTTGACGTCCCATTCGAAGGGGCCGGGGTGGGTCTCGTCGAAGTCGTTGACGTCGAAGAGCAGTGCGCGTTCCGGTGAGGCGTACAGGCCGAAGTTCAACAGGTGGGCGTCGCCGCAGAGCTGGACGGTGAGGCCGGTCTCGGGGAGGGCGCCGAGGTCGGCCGCCAGGACGGCGGCGGCGCCGCGCAGGTAGGCGAAGGGGCTCGCCGCCATCCGGCCGCGGCGGATCGGCAGCAGCCGGGTGATCCGGTCCTCGCACTGCCGTTCCAGCACGTCGAGCGGGTCGGGCCGGTCGGCGGCGGGGATCCACCGGCCGTGGGCGGAGCGGGAGATCCGCTCCCGGGCGGCCCGGCCGCGGCGGCGGCGTTCGGCGGGGGTGGTCATGGCGGCGGCTCCGTCCGTCGGCGGGTCCTCTTCCCGCGACGCTAGGGCAGGAGTGCCGGAGGGCGCAGCGCACGCCCCCCGGCACTGCGCCGTCCGGGTGGCCCGCTCCTCAGCGCACCGTGAAGTCCGCCATCATCCCCATGTCCTCGTGCTCCAGGTTGTGGCAGTGCAGCATGTACGCCCCCGCGTAGTCGGTGAAGCGCACGAGCACCTCCACCGCCTCGGCCGGACGCAGGTCCACGGTGTCCTTCCACCCCGCGTCGTACGGGCCCGGGTCCGCGCCGTTGCGGCCGATCACCTGGAAGTGGTCCAGGTGGACGTGCACCGGGTGGTGCAGGTCGGTGGAGAAGCGCCAGAGCTCGACCGCGCCGAGGGCGGGCGTGGCGATGCTCCGGCCGGGGGTGTACGGGCGGCCGTTGATGGTCCAGCTGTCGCCGCTGCTGCGCCGGAAGGTGAAGTCGCGGGTGGTGACGGCCGCGGAGGCGTCCAGGGCCTCGACGGTGGCGAGCCGGTCGGGCACCGTCGCGTCGTCGGCCGGTTGCTTCGCGGTGACGTCGAAGCACATCACCTCGGCCGTCCGGCCGCTGCCGAAGCGGTTGACCAGCCGGACCCGGGTGCCGGGCGCGTAGCGGGAGAAGTCGACCACGACGTCGAAGCGTTCGGCGGGGGCGATCTCGATGCCGTCGTGCCGGACCGGGGCGGCGAGCAGGCCGCCGTCGGAGCCGATCTGGACCAGGGCGCCGCCGCCCTCGGGCTGCGGGTCGAGTTCGAGCCGGTAGAGCCGGGCGTTGGAGGCGTTGAGCAGCCGCAGCCGGTAGTGCGCCCGGTCGACGTCCAGCCGGGGCCAGGGCGCGCCGTTGACCAGGATGACGTCGCCGAGCACGCCGTTGGCGTAGGCGTCGGTGACGCCCGGCTCGGCGAGCTCGGGGTCGACGGCGGGGTAGCGGAAGGAGCCGTCGGCGGCGAAGGCGCGGTCGGCGATCATCAGCGGCAGGTCCCGGTCGCCGCGCGGCAGCGGCAGCGCGGTCTCCTCGTCGTCGTGCACGAGGTGGAAGCCGGCCAGTCCGCGCCAGACGCCGGGGCCGGTGAAGCCCATCCGGTGGTCGTGGTACCAGAGGGTGGCGGCACGCTGCTTGCCGGGATAGGTGTACGTGCGCTCGCCGACGGCGGTGCGGGCCGCCGGGTGGTCCGTCCCGGCCATCCCCGCCATGCCGGGCATGCCCGCCATTCCGGCCGTACCGGACGTGGCGTCCGCCGAGGACCCGACCGGCAGCAGCAGGTCGACCGGGTAGCCGTCGCTGTCCGCCGGGGTGTGTCCGCCGTGCAGGTGGGTCACCGAGGGCACCGGCAGCTCGTTGCGGTGCTTGACCACCGCCGCCCGCCCGGCGCGGGTGACCACGGTCGGCCCGGGGAAGCCGCCCCCGTACGTCCAGGCCTCGGTCCGTACCCCGGGCAGGATCTCCAGCCTGGCGACCTGCTGGGTGATCTCGTAGTAGTCGCTCGTCGCGTCGCTGCGCACCGGCTGCAGCACGGGCGGCACCGGCAGCGCGGCCCGGAAGGCCTCCGGCAGGTCGAGTTCGCTGCTCAGCAGTTGCCCGGGGCGGCCCTCGGCGAGCAGCCGGGCGGCGGAGGGGACGGCGACGGCGGCCAGGGCGCCCGCGCCGAGGACGGAGGCGCCGACGCCCAGGAACCGGCGCCGGTTCACCGGGACACCTCCACCGGTCCGCCGGGGCGCGGCAGCCGTCCGGTGCCGTCGGGACCGCCGACGGCCGGGGCGTGCCTGGCGGGCAGCGGCAGCCGCCAGGCGCCGACCAGGCCGAACAGCACGCCGCTGACCAGCAGGACGCCGAGCGTGACGTGCACACCGAGCGCCCGGGCGTAGCCGGCCGTGATCTGGCCGACGACGGCGACGGTGAGCAGGAGGGTGGTCCACAGCGGCCAGAGCGGGCCCCGGCCGGGCCACCGGACGGCGACGGCCACCGCGAGCTGGATCACCACCACGGTGGCCAGCATCATCGCGTTGCCCTCGTGGTCCTTCAGGGAGTCGTAGGTGCCGTTCAGGAAGCTGCCGGCCAGCATGACCTGGAGCAGTGACAGCAGGGCCAGCAGGGTGGTGGAGGCGCGCAGCAGGATCAGCGGCCAGCGGGGCGCGGGGGCCGCGGGAGGACTGCTCATGTCGGGCTACTCTCTGCGTCGACGGTCTGGCGGGGCGGGCGCGAGCGTAGCCGATACGACATCACGATCAGCCCTTGTCAAGGTCATTGGACGGTCATGCGGTTCCCATGAACCCCCCGCTCGGGCCGTCGTTCTCACCCGAAGGAAGGGGATGCCCTTGAGTCGTCCTCAAGTACAC
>NZ_JBIVVI010000061.1:0-15220 GCF_044757675.1 Kitasatospora sp. NPDC091257 | reverse complement strand
CCCCGGCCCGCCCAGGACCGCCCCGCCCCGGCCCTGCTCGCCACCGCCCGCGCCGCCGCCGTCCGGACGGCCGCCACCCGGCCCGCCGCCGTGCTGCTCGCCGGCTACCTCGCCGAGCTGCTGTTCCGGCTCGTCCTCGTCCGGTCCATGAGCTTCCCGTCGGTCCACCCCGACGAGGACTCCTACCTCGCCCTGGCCCGGGTGCTGGCCGGCGGCTCGGCCACCGAGATCCCGGTCGGCGTGGTCGTCCCCGGCGGCTACCCCCTGCTGATATCCCCCGCCCTGCGCCTGGCCGACGACCCGGCGACCGCCTACCACCTGGTCATGGGCGTCAACGCCGCCGTCAACGCGCTGGTCTTCCCGCTCGCCTACGTCGCACTGCGCCGCCTCGGCCTGAACCGCCGCCGCTCGTACGCCTTCGGCGCCGCGACCGCGCTGCTGCCGCCGGTGGTCTTCTACTCGCAGTTCGTGATGACCGACGCCGTGCTGCCCGTCCTGGTGCTCGCCTGGCTGCTCTGCCTGCACGGCTGGCTGGCCGACGGCCCGCTGCGGCGCCGCACCTGGCACGCCGTCGGGGCGGGGGCGTCGGCCGGTTGCGCGATGGCGGTGCACGACCGCGGCGGCGTGGTGGTCGCACTGACCGCCGCCGTCCTCCTCGGCGTCCTGCTGCTGCGCCGGGCGCCGTGGCGCGCCACGGCGCCCGGGCTCGCGGCGCTCGGCCTCGGCGTGCTCGGCGCCGAGCTGCTGTCGGCCTGGCTGCACGCGCAGTTCACCGTCCCGGACAGCGATGTCGGCGGCTCCCTCTGGAAGGGCCTGACCGATCCGGCGATCACCCTGCAGACCCTCGCCCGGGCCGCCGGTCAGGTCTGGTACTTCATCGCCTCCACCTGGGGCATCGGCGGACTCGCCGTCGTCGCCTGCCTGGGCGCGGTGTTCGACCGCCGCCCGCCGCGGGCGCTGCGGATCACCGGCGGCGTGCTGGTGGCGCTGCTGTTCGGCACGGCCCTGGCCGCCTCCGCCGCGCTGCCGCTGGACGGCCGGGTCGACGACTGGGTGTACGCCCGCTACACCTCCTACCTCGTCCCGGCGGCCTTCGTGGCGGGCGTCGCGGTGCTCGCCGGGTACGGGCGCCGGGCACTGGTCCGGACGGCGGCGGTGGCGGCCGGGCTCGTCCTGCTGCTCGCCGGGGTCGTGGCGCTGGAGGCCGGCGAGCGGCTGCACACGTCGATGTTCATCCCCTGGACCCTGCCCGACGTCTCGTTCCTGGCCGCGGACTGGGGCCGGATCGACCTGCCCCGCACCTGCGCCGCCGTGGTGTTCGCGCTCGGCACGGCGGTGCTGGTCCGCAACAGCGGGGGGCGCCGGGTGCTCGGGGCGCTCGGCGTATCGCTGGCGCTGTTCGCCGCCTTCGCGACCTCGACGATCACCGCGCAGGTCGCCCGGCCGCACGCGGTGGGGCGCGAGGGCCTGGCGACCGGCTTCACCCGCGCCTCCGGGATCACCGCGGACGACAACGTGGTGTTCGCCTGGGATGTCGACTGGTCGCTGCGCGCCGCCCAGACCTTCGAGGTCTACCGCGGTCGGGTCTGGTTCCGTGACCCCCGCTGGCAGCCCGTCCCGGCGGAGGCGAACGTCATGGTCCTCCCGCTGCCCGGGGCGGGGAGGCCGCCGGAGGCCTACTGGCCCGGGCACCCCGCCGACTGGTACGTCGAGCGGTTCGACGCCGGGCAGAACTGGGCCGTCTGGCACCGGCGTTGAGCGGGCGCCGGACGCCCGGGAGCGGGCAGGTACCGAAGACCCGACGCCGGACAGGCGTCGAGCGCACCCCGGCCGCTAGCCCGCCGTACGGGCGTGCGCGGCGAGCACGGTGTCGAGCAGGCCGGGGAAGCGCCGCTCCAGGTCGACGGTGCGCAGGGCGGAGAAGCGCCGGTTGGCCTCCTCGCGCTGGGCGATCAGGCCGGACTCGCGCAGCACCTTGAAGTGGTGGCTCAGGGTGGAGGGCGCGACGTCCACCGGGAAGGTGCCGCAGGCCCGCTCGGACTCGGTGCGCAGGATGCGGACGATGGTCATCCGGGTGGGGTCGGAGAGCGCGTGCAGGACGTCGAAGAGGTCGATCTCCTCGGTCGCGGGGTGCGCGAGCGCCGGTCGGCGGCGGGTGCTGCGGGGCATGGGTCGACCTCTCCGATCTGCGATGTTCGACATCCATGGAAACGGCGTGGTACCACTGACCCGCACCAACTTCGTCGTTCGTCGAACATCGTAGTCGAGGGGGACCGACATGCGCGCACTGGTGATGACCGCACCCGGTGGAGCCGAGAACTCGCAGATCCAGGAGATCGCGGCGCCGCACCCCGGACCGGGGCGGGTGGCGATCGACGTCGCCTACGCCGGACTGAACTTCGTGGACGTGATGACCCGCCGCGGGGACGCCGCGTACGCCGCCGACTGGCCGTACCTGCCCGGCAAGGAGGTCTCCGGCACGGTCCGCGCGCTCGGCGCGGGCGTCACCGGACTGGCGGTGGGCGACCGCGTGGTCGCCGCGCCGGTCGGCGCCGGCCTGGCCGAGGTGGTGGTCGCGGAGGCCGCGCTCACCGTGCCGCTCCCGGACGGGGTGGCGCTGCGCGAGGCCGCCGCCGTCCCGCTGGGCCTGGCCACCTCGGTGCTGCTGCTGACCGACGCGGGCCGTTTCACCGCCGGGGACACCGTCCTCGTCCACTCGGCGGGCGGCGGGATCGGCAACGCCGTCGCCCGACTCGTCCCGCTGCTCGGCGGCGGCCGGCTGATCGGCACGGTCGGCCGGCCGGAGAAGGCCGCGGCGGCGATCGCCTCCGGCTACGACCACGCCTTCGCCCGTACCGACGAAGCGGCCGAGGCGATTCGCGCCGCCGCCGGCGGCCGGGGCGTCGACCTGGTGCTCGACCCGCTGGGCACCGCGGCGCTCGACCTCGACCTCGCCGTGGCGGCGCCCGGCGCGCGGATCGTGCTGTTCGGCAACGCGGGCGGCGGCACCGTCGCCGACCTGCCCCCGCTCGGCCGTCTGATGGCGGGCAACCTGACCGTCACCGGCTTCAGCCACCGCGGCCTGGCCGCCACCGCCCCCGAGCGGCTGGCCCGCGCCATCCGCCGGGTCCTCGACCTGCTCGCCGACGGGGGCCTCGAACTGCCGGTCACCGAACTGCCCGGCCTCGACGCCGTCCCGGCCGCCCACGACGCCATGCAGGACGGGCTGGCGACCGGCAAGTACGTGGTGCGCGTCGGCGGCTGAGTCCGGGGGCCGGAGAATCCGCATGACGCTCCGTGCCCGGTCTGTTTGACTCACCGCCATGAGTACCTCGAACGTCCTTCCGGTCCTGCGCACCACCAACCGGTGGGTCGCCTACGACGCCGCCCGGCGGCTGCTGGGCATCACCGTGCACCGGCGCTCGACGGAGGCGAACGCGTACGCGGACGAGCTCACGGCGGCGGAGGCCCGGCGGCTGTTCGAGGCCTTTCCCGACCACGTGTACCCGGGCGGCCAGGAGCGGCCCGTCGGGACCGACGAGCTCCGACGGCTGTTGGCGGCGGGCGGTTCCCGGGTGGACGCACTGGCCCCGTTCGCGTTCCATCTGGACGAGCGGCCCGTCGGGTCGATCGAGGACAGGTTCCTCGCCCTCCTCGGTTCCTCGCCCGCTTCACTGTCCTGGAAAGGCTTCGCCTGGCCGGCCGCCCCTGAACTCGGCCTCGACGTCCGCGCCAAGGACGCCGGCGTCCAGATCGCCCTCAGCAGCGACAACGTCGACTTCGACCGGCCCGCGGACGACCACACCCTGTTCATCCACTTCCGTCAGGGCGACGTCGAGCGCGCCGAGTGGCTGGCCCGGCAGGTCGGGCTGGCACCCGTCGGGCCGGTGGCGCCGGGCTGGTAGTCCCCGGGCATAGCCCCCGCCCGGTCGGCGTTGGGCCGGGCATGACCAAGATTCTGGTGATCGGCGCAACCGGCAGTGTGGGCAGGCACGTTGTGGCCTCGCTGGTCGAAGGCGGCCACGCGGTACGGGCGTTGGTGCGCGATGCCGCGAAGACCGTACTGCCCGCGGGGGTCGAGGCCGTCCAGGGCGATCTGACGGAGCCCGAGAGCCTGGGGCCGGCGCTGGCCGGCGGGGTGGAGGCGGTGTACCTGATGTGGCCCGGGCTGCCCGTGCGGCCCCGGGTGGTGGAGCTGATCGCCCGGCACGCCCGGCGGGTCGTCTACCTGTCGGCGGACGTGGCGGACCTCGCCGACGACGAGCCGGCCGCGATCTTCCACCAGGAGATCGAGCGGCTGATCCGGCACTCGGGCCTGGACTGGACCTTCGTCCGGGCGATCGACTTCGCGGGCAATCTGCTGGCCTGGGCCGATCAGGTGCGGGAGGGCGTGGTCCGCTGGCCGTACGGGCGGGCGCGGCGCTCGCTGGTGCACGAGCGGGACATCGCGGACGTCGCGGTGCGGGCGCTCACCGAGGACGGGCACGAGGGCGCCAGGTACGTGGTCACCGGCCCGGAGTCGCTCTCGCACGCCGAGCTGGCCGGGATCATCGGCGAGGAGCTGGGCGTCACGGTGCGGTGGGAGGAGCTACCGCCGGAGACGGCCCGCGAGCAGCTGACGGCCGCCTGGGGGAACGCGGCGTTCGTGGACGCCCGGCTCCTCGCCTGGGAGTCGTTCACGCGGGAGCCGGAGCGGGTGACCGGCACCGTGCAGGAGGTGCTCGGGCGTCCGCCGCGCGACGTCCGCGACTGGGTGCGGGATCACGCGGCGGACTTCCGGTAGCCCGGCGGCCGCGTGCCGTGCCGTCGGGCCGTCGGGCCGTCGGGCCGCACCGTGGGACGTCAGTAGCGGACGGCCTTGACCACCACGGGCGTCAACGGCTGGTCGGCCGGCTGCCGGCTGAAGGCGACGGGCTGGGCCTTGCCGTTCGCCGGGACGTTCTCGGCGCCGACGATCGAGCTGTCCACGGCCTTGCCGCTGGAGTCGGTGAAGTCGACCTGGACCGCGTAGGAGGCCGCGTTGGGCCCCGGGTTCTGGATCGTCACGATTACCGCGTGCAGGCCGCCGGTGCTCTGCCGGGAGAGGCCGGTGATGGTGACGTCGTTCAGCGCGTTGCCGCCGTCCGTCACCCCGCTCAGCACCGAGGCGGCCTTCTCCCGGGTCGCCGCCTGCTGCGCCGACACGGACGCCTGGAAGGCGGACGCCGCCGCGGAGAGGGAGGCGGCGGCTTCGGAGGCGGCCGCCGACGCCGAGACCCCCGCGGCCGACGCCGAGGCCAGCAGCGACTGCGCGGCGGAAGCGATGGCGGAGGGCGGCTCGCCGGAGAAGGCGCTGGCGTTGGGCAGGGTGGCGGACGGCGAGCCGGTCGACGTGCCCGACGAGCTGCTGCAGGCCACCAGCACGACGGCACCGGACGCCGCCGCGATCAGCGCGATCGTGCGCTGCGGGGTCCAGCTCCGGCCGGGTCGCCGGTCGCCGCCCCGGGAACGGCCGAGCGGCGGACGCCCCGGCAGCGGACGGTGGCCGGGGCCGTGGCTGGGGGGACTGTGGAGTTCACGCACCGAGGATCCCTCTCCTGGTCGGTGTTCGGCGGCCGAGGGGCCCGTACGTCCCCATGCTTGGCAACATCGCGCTCCACAGCGACAGCTCCTGACCCGTCCGAGTGGGCGGGGCCGCGCACGGGCGGTGCGTCGCGGCCCCGGACGGGTCGGGCGCGGCGAGCCCGGACGGAAGCCGGACCGGGCCCGAGGGAGGCCTCAGGCGCCGATGGTCAGCACCGCCTTGCCGTGCAGCCGCCGCCCGAGCAGGGCGTCGACCGCCTCGGCCGCGTCGTCCCAGTCGCCGCGCCAGGTGATACCGGGGTCCAGCTCGCCCGCCGCCACCCGGTGGGCGAGCCACCCGAGGTCGCGGCCGAGGCCGGTGCAGCCGAGCAGGTAGAAGGAGACCACCGCGCGGTCGTGCCTGTTCGCGTCGCCGAACAGGGTGCCGAACGCGAAGTCCTCGCCCCGGCCGGAGCTGTGGCCGGTGGCGACCAGGACGCCGCCGGGGCCCAGGGCCTCGTAGGCCTCGACCAGTTGGGGGCCGCCGACGACGTCGACCACGCCGTCGACCGGCCCGGTGGTCTCCTTCGGCGAGGCGACCACCTCGTGGGCGCCGAGGCGGCGCAGCACCTCGCCATTCCGGTCCGGCGAGCCGGTGGACGCGACCACGTGCGCGCCCGCCGCCCGGGCGAGCTGGACGGCGTACCGGCCGACGCCGCCGGTGGCACCGGTGACCAGGACGCTGCGGCCGAGCAGCGGGCCGATGCGGTGCAGCGCGCGCAGGGCGCTGAGGGCGGCGACCGGGACGGTGGCGAGGGCGGCGAGGTCGGCACCGACGGGTGCGACACCGATCAACCCGGTGTCCACCGCCCGGAGTTCGGCCCAGCCGCCGGCCGGCATCAGGGTGACCACCGGGGTCCCCTCGGCGGGGCCGGAGCCGTCGGCGGCGGCGCGTTCGACGATGCCGGCGGCGTCCCAGCCGAGGACGGTGCCGTCGGGGGCCGTGTCGAGGCCGAAGGCGACCTCGCCGTAGTTGAGCGAGGTCGCGGTGACCCGGACCAGTGCCTGGTGGGGCGCCGGCTCGGGGTCCGGGGCCGTACCGAGGCGCAGGCCGCCGGGGGCCGAGCGGTCGACCAGGAGTGCACGCATGGAGGATCCTCCCCAAGATTCTGCCACTGAGTGGCATAAGCCTACAGGTGGCATTATGGCCCCGACTAGACTGACCGCGATGACTCCCGAGAAGGCCACCGCCACGGCACCGGAGCACGGTGCCGAACAGGCCCCCGAAGCGCCGGGCGCCGCGCTCCCGCTGCGCGAGCGCAAGAAGCTGCGCACCCGTCAGGCGCTGATCGACACCGCCCTGGAGCTGTTCGGCGAGCACGGCTTCGACGGGGTGACCCTGGACCGGCTGTGCGAGGCCGTCGAGGTCTCCAAGCGGACCTTCTTCCGCGCGTTCTCCAGCAAGGAGGACGTCGCGATGGCGCCCACCCAGGACCTGTGGACGACGTTCCTGGAGGTGCTGGAGAGCCGGCCGTCGGACGACGGCCGGCTGATGGCCCTCCTGGAGGGGACTCTCACCGAGGCGATCGACCGGATGCCGGCCGACGGCTGGGCCGAACGCGCCCTGGCGAGCCGCCGACTGGCCGCCCGGACGCCCTCGATGGACGCCCACGGGCTGGCCTTCTGCGAGCGGGCGACCCGGGAGGCGGTGTCGACGGTCACCCGCCGGTTCGCCCTCGACGGCCCCGAGGCGGGTGCCGCGCTGCGCGCCCGGCTGGCGACGGACATGCTGGTCGCCGCGTTCCACCAGGCGATGGACGGCTGGGTGGCACAGCCGTCCGGGCACACCCGCGCCGACCTCGCACGACGGCTCCGGACGGCCTGCGCCGAACTGCCGGGCGCGCTCGCGGCATCGGTCGAACCACGGCGGGCCTGAGCCGCGGCACCGGCCGAGCCACCGCGGGCCTGAGCCTCGACGGGCCTGAGCCGCGGTGGCCTGGGCGCGGCGCCGGTCGAGCCACGGCGGGCCCGAACGCGGCCCGGCACCGCCGCACCGAGGGCCGCCGTCAGTCCGCGGCGGTGAGCCGGGCGAGCACGAGCCCGGCCACGATCAGCGCCAGCGCGGCCGCCCGGCCCGCGCCGAGCGACTCGTGCCGCAGGACGGTCCCGAGCGTGATGGCGCCGACCGTGCCGATGCCGGTGAACATCGCGTAGGCGAGGCCGGCCGGGAGGTCGCGCATGGCCCGCGACAGCAGGTAGACGGACAACGCGCCGAGCAGTACGCACAGCGCGGTGGGGCCGGGGCGGGTGAAGCCGTCGGTCGGCTTGATGCTCTGCGACCAGACGACCTCGACCAGGCCGGCGGCGAGCAGGAGGAGCCAGGACACGGCCGCCTCACCCCCGCCCGCCGGCACGCGCCCCGGCCGCCGTGCCCGCCCCGACCGCCTCGCGCGCCAGCCGCCGGCCGGCCTCGGCGGCCTCGGCCAGGGCGGCGGCCAGCGACTCCTCGTGCTGCGGGAGCCGTTCGGCCAGTGCCGGGTCCACGGTCGCGTTCGCCAGTTCGGCGCCGATGACCAGGGTGTCCTCGACGGCGTAGTGCCCGTGGAAGAAGTCCACCAGGTAGCGCGTCTGGTGGTCGAAGGGCGCGCGCGGCATGCCCGGCCGGTAGGAGCCGCCCTGGGCGGAGGCGACCACGAAGCGCCGCGGCCGCAGGTTCATCTTCGGGAAGGTGACCTGGTCGATCCAGAGCTTGAGCTGCGCCGGGACGCCGAAGTTGTACATCGGCGAGCCGATCAGGACGACGTCGGCGGCGAGCAGTTCGGCGAGCAGCGGTTCGAGGACCGCCCACGCGGCGCGCTCGGCGTCGGTGCGGACCGCCTCGGCGTAGCGGTCGGGCTCGACGATGCCCCCGCGGAGCAGGGTGTCGCAGATCGTCGTCCAGGCCTCGCCGATCGGCGGCACGGGCTCGGCCGCGAGGTCCCGGTAGGTGCAGGTGCCCTGCGGCGCTTCGGCGCGCCAGGCCTCGGCGAAGGCCGCGCCGATCCGGCGGGAGAACGAGCTGCGGCGGGCGCTGGCGTCGAGGTGGAGGAGCTGCGGCATGACGGTACCCCCGGGATTTCACAAGCGGACACTGCGTCCGCTTGACTGGCGACGATGCTAGCCATCAAGTGGACAGGGCGTCCACTTGTTAGAATCGGCCCATGCCACCGACCGAACGCGCCGACGCCGCCCGCAACCGACTCAAGGTGCTCCGGGCGGCCGAGCAGTTGTTCACGACCCGCGACCCGGCCGCCGTGACCATGGAGGACATCGCCAGGGCGGCCGGCGTCGGCCGCGGCACGCTCTACCGCCGCTACCCGGACCGCGCCTCGATCGCGCGCGCCCTGCTGGACGCCCACGAGCACGAGATCCAGGAGCAACTCCTGCGCGGGGAGGGCCCATTGGGCCCGGAGCCGGCGGCCGCCCCGGCCGAGCGGCTGAGCGCCTTCTACTCGGCGATGGTCCGCCTGCTGGAGCGCCACTCCCACCTGCTGCTCGGCGCCGAGACCGGCCCGGCCCGGCTGGCCACCGGCGCCTACGGCTTCTGGCGCGCGCACGTCCGGATGCTGGCCGCGGCGGCACGGGCCGAGGACCCGGACGTCCTCGCCGACCAGTTGCTGGCACCGCTCGCCCCGGAGCTGTACCGCCACCACCGCGACCGGGGCGTGTCCGCCGAACGCGTCGAGGCGGGGCTCCACCTGCTCGCCCACCGCATGCTCGGCGACTGAGACCCCGGCCCGCCGGGCCTGCCCGAGGGCGGACCTGCGGAGAGCGGGCCTACGCGGCCCGCAGGGAGTCGAGCCAGCGCAGCAGACGGCCTCCTTCGCGCGTCATGACCTCCGGGTCGCGCAGCGCGTTGGCGAGCAGCGACATGCCCTGGTAGCCGGCGACCAGGGTGAGGGCCAGGCCGTCCGGGTCGGGCAGGCCCAGCTCGCGGAACTGGCCCGCGGCCCAGTCGAGCAGCCGCCGGATCACCGCGCCGGCCTCCGCATCGAGGTCCCCGTCGGTGCGCTTGTCGAGTTCGACGGCCAGGGTGCCGGTCGGGCAGCCGTGCCGGGCGGCGGTGTCACGCCGGCCGACCCAGGCCTCGACCAGCGCCTTGAGGCGGTCCAGCGGGTCGGGCAACCGCTCCAGCCGCTCGGTGATGTCGTCCAGGTGTGCGCTGTGCTCGGAGAGCGCGGCGCGGACCAGCTCGTCCTTGGTCTTGAAGTAGTAGTAGACGTTCCCGACCGGGACATCGGCCTCGCGCGCGATGTCGGCGAGGGTGGTCCGCTCGACGCCCTGTTCGTGCAGGACCTTGGCCGCGGCCGCGGTGAGCCGTCGGCGCTTCTGCGACGCCGCCGTGCGCCGGTTCACTGAGTCAGTCACCCGACTGACTATAGACAGCCGCCCGGAAAGGCGGCTACGGTCTTTCTCAGTCAGCCAACTAACTCACTGGCTCGACCGCACATCTCACTCCTGACATCTCACTCCTGGGGGCGGAAATGATCACAGTGACGGGCGCGACCGGCAACATCGGCCGGACGCTGGTGGAGCTGCTGGCCGAGGCGGGCGAGCAGGTGGTCGCCGTGTCCCGGCAGCCGCAGCCCGACCACCCGGCGGCCGGGGTCCGCTGGGCCCGGGGCGGCCTCGGCGACGCCGCCGGCCTGCGCCCGGCCCTCGAAGGGTCCCGCGCGCTGTTCGTCCTGTTGGGCGGCGAGCTCAACAGCCACGGCGAGAGCCCGGAAGCCCTGCTGAGGACGGTCGCGGACGCCGGGGTGGAGCGGATCGTCCTGGTCTCCTCGCAGGTCGGCGCCACCCGGCCGGACGCGCCCTCGCACGCCCGGCTGCGGGAGTTCGAGGCCGCCGTGCGCACCTCCGGACGGGACTTCACCGTCCTGCGCCCCGGCGGCTTCGCCTCCAACGCCTTCGCCTGGGCCGGGACGGTCCGGGCGGAGCGGACGGTCTTCGCGCCGTTCGGCGGGGTGGCGCTGCCCGTGGTCGACCCGGCGGACATCGCTGCGGTCGCCGCGGCGGTGCTGCGCGAGGACGGCCACGGCGGCCGCACCTACGAGCTGACCGGACCGGAGGCGATCGGACCGCGCCGGCAGGCCGAGGTCATCGCCGAGGCCCTGGGCGAGGAGGTGGCCTTCGTGGAGCTGTCCCGGGAGCAGGCCCACGCCCACCTGGCGCGGTTCATGCCGGAGCAGGTGATCGCCGGGACGCTGGACGTCCTCGGCCGCCCGCTCCCCGCCGAGCAGGCGGTCAGCCCCGACGTGGCGGCCGTGCTGCACCGCCCGGCCGCGCCCTTCCGGGCCTGGGTCGAGCGCAACCTGCCGGCCTTCCGGTAGCGCCGGCGCGGCCGCCCCGGACGCGCGAGCACAACGCGCCCGGGGCGGGCCGCCCCCGGGTGGACCCGGGCAGGCGGGCCGCACGCAGGCAGGCGGGCCCCACCCGTCCCGGCCTCAGGCCGTGGCCGGCTTGGCCGCCTCGGCGTCCCCCGCCTCCGGGGCGGGAACGGCGCGCAGCTGGGGAGCGGGCGGCGCGGGGATGACGGCGGCGACGGCGGCCGCGATCAGCGCGACGCCGCAGCCGATCACCAGGCCGACCCGGAAGCCGCCCTCCGAGGGCAGGGCGTGCCCGCCCAGGTTGACGGTCATCTGCGACAGCACCACACCCATCACGGCGGCGGACACCGAGGTGCCCAGCGAGCGCATCAGGGTGTTGAAGCTGTTCGCCGAGGCCGTCGCGGACAGCGGCACCGCGCTCATGATCAGTGCGGGCATCGCGCCGTAGGCCAGGCCGACACCGCTGTTGCAGACGATCGTCACGATCAGCACGCCCCAGGTGGAGCCCATCAGCGGCAGCGCCAGCCCGTAGCCGACGGCGATCGTCAGCGCCCCGGCGGCCAGGGTGAACTTCGGTCCGCGCGCGGCGGACAGCTTGCCGCCGAACGGGGAGACGACCATCATCATCAGCCCGCCGGGCGCCATCCACAGGCCCATCGCCAGCATCGACTGCCCCAGCCCGTAGCCGGTGAGCTTCGGCAGCATGAGCAGCTGCGGCACGATCAGCGCCTGGGCGTACATGCCGAAGCCGACCAGGACGGAGGCGGCGTTGGTCAGCAGCACCCGCGGGCGGGCGGTGACCCGCAGGTCCACCAGCGGTTCGGGGACGCGCAGCTCCCAGCGGGCCCAGAGCATCAGGATCGCGGCGGAGGCGGTGAACAGGCCGAGGGTGCGGGTGCTGCCCCAGCCCCAGTCCCCGCCCTTGGAGACGGGCAGCAGCAGGCAGACCAGGCCGACGCTGAGGCCGATCGCGCCGACGAAGTCGAAGCGGCCGCCGGCGGGGCGGCCGTCCGCGGCGGGGGCCGGGATGACGGTCCAGAGCATGCCGATGATGACGACGGTCAGCACGGCGGTGCCCCAGAACAGCGCGCGCCAACTGGCGTAGTCGGCGACGCCGGCCGCGATCGGCAGGCCGAGGCCGCCGCCGATGCCCATGGAGGCGCTGACCAGGGCGATCGCCGAGCCGAGCCGCTCGGGCGGCAGGACGTCGCGCAACAGGCTGATGCCGATCGGCACCAGGCCCATGCCCATGCCCTGGAGCGCCCGGCCGGCGATCATCGGCACCACGGAGTCGGCCACCGCGCACAGGACCGAGCCGAGCAGCAGCGGGACGCAGGAGGCGATGAGCATCGTCCGCTTGCCGAGCAGGTCACCGAGGCGGCCGCTGATCGGGACGAAGACGGCGGCGGAGAGCAGGGTCGCGGTGATGACCCAGGAGGCGTTGGACGCGCTGGTGTGCAGGAGTTGCGGGAGCTCGCTGATCAGTGGGGTGACCAGGGTCTGCATGATCGCGGCGACGGTGCCGGTGAAGGCGAGCACCGCCACGATCGGACCGGTGCGGGGAGTGGGGGCGGGGCCGTTGATGACGGGCCTCCTCGGGCAGTCGAAGAGCAGGAGTGTGCAGAAAACACACAATGTGCATGGAACACAGAATGGTCAGCTTACACATGATGTGCGTCGTGCACATCATGTGGGCCACGCATACCTCTGGCATACTGAAAGGTGATCCACGGAGAAACCGCAGGTCGAAGCGGTGATGAAGGGACTTCGACATGACCAGCCCCACGCACGAGGTCGCCCTCGAATTCCTGGTGTTCGCCCGGCACCGCGACCTGAGCCAGGTCAACGCCCGCCCCGAGGGCAGCCAGCTCGAACGCAGTTCCTACATCCTGCTCAGCCGGGTCGACGCCGAGGGGCCCATGTCCATCGGGCAGTTGAGCGACGCCTTCGCCCTGGACGTCTCCACCCTCAACCGGCAGACCGCGGCCCTGAAGAGCGCGGGACTGCTCGAACGCATCCCGGACCCGGACGGCGGCATCGCCCGCAAGTTCCGCCTCACCGAGGAGGGCCGGAACCGCCTGGAAGCGGAACGCGAGGCCCACGTACGGGCACTGAACCTCGTGATGACGGACTGGCCGGAGGAGGACATAGCCTCCTTCGCCGGCTTCCTGCGCCGCTTCAACACCGGCATCGAGCGGCTCGACGGGCGGCCCTGGCCGCGGAGTTGAGACGTCGGGGCCGCCCCTCCCGTGTCAGTGGAAGGTCGTAGCCTGCGACCGGTTCCACGCGCCATGGGGAGAGGGATGGCAACACTCGACGAACGGACGGCACTGCTGGGCGAGCCGTGGCAGTTGTACCTGGACCACCCCGGCCACCCGATCCGGAACCTGCTAGAACGCCGAAGGGCCGCGCGGGAAGTCAGCCCGGCCGACTTCCCGCGCGGGGACGGAAGCGCCCCGTCAGTGGGCCGGGGTGAGTTCGGCGAGGAGGGCGGGGCCGGTCCAGCCGGGGGCGGTGCCGGGGGCGGCCGCCTCGGCCTCGCGGACCAGGGTGATCAGGCGGGCGTTGGCGGGCGCCGTGAGGCCGTGGCGTTCGGCGAGGGCGACGATCTCGCCCTGCAGCGAGTCGATCTCGGTGGGGCGGCCCCGCTGGAGGTCCTCCCACATCGAGGAGCGGGCCGTCGCGTCGATCTGCAGGCTGGCCCCGGCCAGCTCCTGGAACTGCGCGTCCGGCAGTTCCAGTACCTGCGGCATCACCTCCGGCGGCACCGGGCCGAGCTGGGCGGGCGCCATCCCGGCGGCCCGGAACACCGCCAGCGCCTCCAGCTGGCAGCGCGCCACGCACCGCCGGTACGCCAGCTGCCCGACCTGCTCGCGCAGCGGAAGCCCGGAGAGCGCGTTGACCGCGTTGTTGAGGTTCATCAGCAGCTTCGCCGCCTGGACGGCCGGCATGTCCGTCCGCAGCTCCAACAGCAGACCGCCCGCCCGGGCGGCGTCGGCGAGGGCGTCCGCCCCCTCCTCGGCGGCCAGCATCAGCGAGCCGCCGCTGCCCTGGTGGAACGCCGCGGTCCCGGTCCGCACCACGTTGTACGGGACCATCCCGGCCAGCACCCGGTGGGACGGCAGCGCGGCCGCGAGCACGTCCACGTTGCGCAGACCGTTCTGGAAGCTCACCACCACCGTGTTCGGACCGAGGTGCGGGGCGAGTTCCCGGGCGGCGGTCGCGGTGTCGGCGGACTTCACCGTGACCAGCACGTAGTCGGCGCCGGCCGCGGCCTCCGGGTCGGCGGCGGCCGTCAGGTCCCGCACCTCGCGGCGGGCCTCGCCCGGGCCGGTGAGGGTCAGCCCGTCCGCGTCGATCGCCGCCATCGCCGCCGGCCGGCCGATCAGGGTGACGTCGGCGGTCGGGGCGAGCATGCCGCCGAGGTGGCAGCCGATGGAACCGGCGCCGAACACGGCGATCCGGAGCCTGCGCTGGGCGGGGGTGGTGGGCACGGGGCTGCTCCAGGGAGAAGGCGGACGGCGGCGGGGATCGTCAGTCGAAGAGGTCGGGGTCCGAGAGGGTGATCTGGTCCCACAGCGGGCGGGCCTGGAACCAGCCGGCCAGCGAGGTCCCGATCTGGTTCCGGGTGATCAGCGCGGTCTCCCGGTCGATCGGCTTCGGGGTGCCTGCCGCCATCGCCAGCAGCTGCGCCTGGCAGGAGCGCTCCATGGTGATGAACCACCAGACCGCCTCGGCCACCGACCGGCCGACCGTCAGCAGGCCGTGGTTCTGCAGGATCACGGCCTTGTGCCCGCCCAGGGCGGCGGCCACCCGCTTGCCCTCCTCGGCCTCGGTCACGACACCCCGGTAGTCGCTGTACAGCCCGTGGTCCTCGAAGAAGACGCAGGCGTCCTGGGTGATCGGGTCGAGCGGGATGCCGAGGCTGGAGAAGGCCTTGCCGTACAGCGAGTGCGAGTGCGCGGCCGCGACCGTGTCCGGGCGGGCGGCGTGCACCTGGGAGTGGATCGCGAAGGCGGCCCGGTTCACCGGCCGCCTGCCGTGCAGCAGGGTGCCCTCGTGGTCGACCAGGATCAGGTCGGAGGCCTTGATCTGGTTGAAGCTCATGCCGAACGGGTTCACCCAGAACCAGCCCTGGTTCTCCGGGTCGCGGACGGTGATGTGCCCGGCGACGCCCTCCGAGAAGCCGAACTGGCCGAACAGGCGGAACCCCGCCGCCAGTTGCTCCTTCCGGTACTGGCGCTCCTTCTCCACCGAGTCGAACACCGGCGGCAGCGGCAGGGTCACCCCCTCCGGGGCCGGTCCCACGACAC
>NZ_JBIVVI010000060.1:0-15552 GCF_044757675.1 Kitasatospora sp. NPDC091257 | reverse complement strand
CCCGGCCGCCAGAGCGGGGGTGTCCGACCTGCCCGAGGTCGCGCCCGCCGGGACTCCGGTGGACCGGGCCCGGGCGCTGCTGCGGACACGTGCCTACCGGCGCCTGTGGACCACCCAGCTGATCGGCGGCACCGCCGACCGGCTCGGCCTGCTGGTGCTGCTCGCGCTCACCGTGATCGCCGCCGCCCAGGGCGACCGGTTCGGCAGCCTGCCGCGCAGCCTCGCCTTCGCCCTCGCCGCGGTCCTCGCGGTCCGGGTGCTGGCGACCGGCCTGGTCGGCGTCGCCCTGCTCGGCCCGGTGCACCGGCTGGTCACCGGCCGACTGGACCGGCGCTGGACGCTGTTCGGCGCCGACGTGCTGCGCGCCCTGCTGATCGGCCTCGCCCCCTGGTGGAGCGTCTGGCTGGGCTCCGCCGCCGAGCCCTCCGGGGCTGCCACCTACGCCCTGCTCGCCACCGTGTTCGTCACCGGTGCCGCCGAGCGGGTCCGGGGGATCGCCAAGGCCGCCGCCGTTCCCGGCCTGCTGCCTCCGGCCAACCCGCACCTACCGGTCGCCGAGCAGCGCCCGGCCGCGGCCAACCTGGAGAGCGTCCGGAGCATCGACCGCTTCACCGGCTGGGTGACCGTGCCGCTCGGCGCGCTCGGCCTGGTGGCCTTCACCCTGCTCAACAACATCGGCGCGGCCCTCGGCTCCGACTGGCTCCGCGCCCACCAGCTCACCTTCGCGGCGCTCGGCGCGGCCGGGCTGTTCGCCGCCGCGGCGGTCCGCGACCACCTCCAGCAGTTGCCCGGCGGCCCGGTGTCCGTCGCCCCGGTCTCGCCGCTCCAGGGCCTGCGCGCCCCGACCGATGCCGCCCCCGGCCCCGCGCTGAGCAAGGGCCGCACCGGCGGCGCCCCGTACTTCACCTTCGCCGTCGCGGCCGGCTACGCCGCGATGGCGGGCGTCGCCGCGCTCGCGCTGCTCACCGCCGCCGAGCACCGCGCCGGGCCGATCGGCTACGGCCTGCTGGTGCTCGCCGCCGCCGGGACGCCCGCCCTGGGCGCCCGGCTCACCCGGGTCACGCTGCCCTCGCTGTCCCGCCGCCGGCTGCTCGCGCTGGCGCTGCTCACCCAGGGCGTCGCACTGATCCTGGCCGGGCTGGTGCTGGACTTCGTGCTGGTCCTGCTGCTCACCGTGCTGGCCGGGCTGGCCGCGGGGATCGTGATCTCGGCCGGACGCACCCTGCTCGCCCAGGAGGTCGAGGAGGCCCGGCTGCCGAAGGTCACCGAGCACCTGTTCGCGGTGCTCCGGACCGTGGTCGCCGCCGCGCTGGTCGTCGTCCCGCTGATCGCCGCCGCCTACGGGGATGTCGAGTACGGCACCGTCGAGCCCGGTTCCTTCACCTTCATCCACGGCGGCGCGGCCCTGGCCGTCGCCACCTCCGGGCTGCTCACGCTGGTGCTCGCCGCGGTCGTGCTGCTGCGCACCGACGACCGGCGCGGCACCGCGCCGTTCGTCCGGGACCTGGTGGACTCGGTGCGCGGCCCGGGCGGCCCGGCTCCGCGCCTCGGTGCGGGCACCGGCTTCTTCATCGCCCTGGAGGGCGGCGACGGCGCCGGCAAGTCCACCCAGGCCCAGGCGCTCGCCGAGTGGATCCGCGGCAAGGGGCACGAGGTCGTGCTCACCCGCGAGCCCGGCGGCAGCCCGGTCGGCCAGCGGCTGCGCGGCCTCGTCCTGGACGTCGGCAACACCGGCCTGTCGCACCGCGCCGAGGCGCTGATCTACGCCGCCGACCGCGCCGAGCACGTCGAGAACGTCATCCGGCCGGCCCTCGCCCGCGGCGCCGTGGTGATCACCGACCGGTACATGGACTCCTCCATCGCCTACCAGGGCGCCGGTCGCGACCTGGCCGCGACCGAGGTCGCCCGGATCTCCCGCTGGGCCACCGGCGGGCTGCTGCCCGACCTGACCGTCGTCCTGGACGTCGACCCGACCAAGGCCCGCGAGCGCTTCACCGAGGCGCTGGACCGGCTGGAGTCCGAGCCCACCGAGTTCCACCTGCGGGTCCGGGCCGGCTTCCTCGCCCTCGCCGCCGCCGACCCGGCGCGCTACCTGGTCGTGGACGGCAGCCAGGCCCCCGGCTTCGTCACCACCGCCATCCGGCACCGGCTCGACCGCGAGCTGCCGCTCTCCGAGCAGGAGAAGGCCGCCCGTGCCGAGCAGGAGCGGCTGGCCAAGGAGGAGGCCGAGCGCCGCGCCGCCGAGGAGGCCCGCAAGAAGGCCGAGGAGGAGGCCGCCGAGCGCAAGCGGCAGGAGGTGCTGGCGCAGCTGCGGGCCGAGCAGGCGGAGAAGGAGCGGCTGGCCGAGGAGGAGGCCGAGCGGGCCGCCGCCGAGGCCCGGCGCAAGGCCGAGGAGGAAGCGCGCCGCAGGGCCGAGGAGGAGGCCGCGCGTCGCGCCGAGCAGGAGGCCGAGCGGCGCAGGGCCGAGGAGGCCCGGCTGGCCGCCGAGGCCGCCGAGCGCCAGCGGATCGCCGACGAGGCGGCCGCCCAGGCCGAGCTCCAGCGGCAGCGCGAGCTGGCCCGCGAGGAGCAGCGCCGCCGGGCGGAAGAGGCGCTCCAGCGGGCCGAGGAGGCGCGGCTGGCGCAGGCCGCCGCGCTCGCGGCCGCGGCTGCGGCGGCGGAGTCCGCGGAGGGCCGGGCCGAGGCGCGGCCGGGTTCGGGGCCGGCGTCCGACGCGGGTTCGGCGTCGGGTTCGGCGTCGGGTTCGGGTTCGGCGTCGGGTTCGGTGGCCGGGGAGTCGGCTGCGGAGACGACGACGGAGCTGCGGGCGGTCCGGGACGTCCCGAAGGGCGCCCCGCGGGACGCGGCGCAGCCGGCGGCGCAGGCTCCGGTGGGCGGGCTCGGGGACGAGGCGACGCGCGAGCTCTCGCCGCGGGACCGGCAGGCGGCCGTCCGGGCTGCTGAGGCCGCCGAGGCGCGCAAGGCCGCGGAGGCTGCCGAGGCGCGCCGGGCGGCCGGCGGAACCGCCGGTACGGTCGACGAGACCGCCAAGCTGCCGGTGGTGCCGGCCTCGGCGGTGGACGAGACGGCCGTGCTGCCGAGGGTCCCGGCGGAGGCCGACCGGACCGAGGTGCTGCCGCGGATTGAGCCGGGCCGCACCGAGGAGCGTGCCGGAGGCCGCACCGAGGGCCGGCCGGCGCAGGGGCCGCGGCGCGCGGAGCCGGTGGACAGCACCCGCGAGCTGCCGGTGGTCGACGCCGGGCCGACGGCCGAGCGGTCGCAGCCCGGTGCCGAGCGGCCGAGGCCGGAGTGGGCCGAGGAGACGCCGCTGGACGACCTGCCGAGCCTCACCGACACCCTGCTGGGCTCGCACGACGAATGGACGCGCTGGGAGCACGGCGGTCAGGGCCAGGGCGCTCCGTACGGCGGCCCGCAGGGCGGCGCGGAGCGGCCCGAGGGCCGCGGGGACGCACAGGACAAGGGTGACGGCACGGGTGACGGCAAGGGCGACAGCAAGGGCGACGGCAAGGGCAAGGGCCGTCGCTGGGGCCGCCGGGGCTGACCGGACACGTGTGGGCGGCGCCGTCGGGGCAGGTCCCCGGCGGCGCCGCCGCGTTCCGTAGGGCCGCCTCCTCGCCCCGCCGTGACCCGGACGGAGCAGTGGGTGTCGGAGCGGAGACGTATGCTCGACGGCGGGGAAGAGGCGCCACGAGCGCTGCCGTACTGAGCTTGGGAGCAGCAGTGGCCGTCTGGGACGACCTGGTGGGCCAGGAGCGGGTGGTCGAGCAGCTGACCGCCGCCGCCCGGGCGGCCGGGGCGACGATCGAGGCCGGTCGCGGGACCGCCCCGGTCGAGGGCGCGAACGCCTCCCTCATGACGCACGCGTGGCTGTTCACCGGCCCGCCCGGCGCCGGGCAGGTCACCGCCGCGCGCGCCTTCGCCGCCGCCCTCCAGTGCACCAGTCCCGACCTCGCGCTCGGCGGCACGCCCGGCTGCGGGTTCTGTGACGGCTGCCACACCGTGCTGGCCGGCAGCCACGCCGACGTGAAGTACGTCCGTACCGACGGCCTCTCCATCGGCGTCGGCGACATGCGTGACCTGGTCATGCGCGCCTCCAGCTACCCGACCGGCGGCCGCTGGTCGGTGATCCTGGTGGACGCCGCCCACCGGCTCACCGAGGCCGCCGCGAACGCGCTGCTCAAGGGCGTGGAGGAACCCTCCCCGCGCACCGTCTGGCTGCTGTGCGCCCCCTCCGTCCAGGACGTGCTGCCGACCATCCGCTCACGCTGCCGCCTGCTGGTGCTGCGCACCCCCGCGGCCGAGGCGGTCGCCGACACGCTGGTCCGCCGTGACGGCGTCGACCCGGAGACCGCCCGGCTCGCCGCGCTGGCCGGGCAGGGCGACATCGAGCGCTCGCGCCGCCTCGCCGTCGACGAACAGGCCCGCACCCGCCGGACGGAGGTGCTGCGCATCCCGCTGGAGGTGGGAGACATCGGCGGCTGCCTGACCGCCGCCCAGCGCCTGGTCGACACCGCCAAGGCCGACGCCGAGGCGCTCGCCGAGACCCAGGACGCCAAGGAGACGGACGACCTCAAGGCCGCCTACGGCGCCTATGAGGGCGGCAAGGTGCCGCGCGGCATGGCCGGCGCGGTCAAGGAGCTGGAGAAGCGACAGAAGAGCCGGGCCACCCGCACCCGCCGGGAGACCCTCGGCGTCGCCCTGCTCGACCTGCTCGGCTTCTACCGGGACGTGCTCGCCATCCAGCTCGGCTCCACCGGCTCGCTCGCCAACGAGGACCAGCGGCAGGCGCTGAACCGGGTGGCCCAGGCCGGTCCGGCGGAGAGCACGCTGCGGCGGATCGAGGCGGTGCTGGCCTGCCGTCAGGCGCTGGACCGCAACGTCGACCCGCTGCTCGCGGTCGAGGCGATGACGGTGGCGTTGCGCGCGGGCTGAGCCCCCGATCGGGGATTGTCGATCGGGGGATCGCCGATCGGGGATCGGGGATCGGGGATCGGGGATCGGGGATCGGGGGCGGTCCCGTCCGGGGCCGTCCGGCTCCGGGCCCTCGGGCCGTCCGCCCGGGCGTCGCTCCGGCGGGCGGCGGCTGTACGCCTCCCGGAGCCGGTGCGCCATCCCACCTTCGAGTGAACGAGCGACACTCGCCGGGCACACCGTCGTGTGACCGTCCACCCGTTGTGCACGCTGGGGGCCGACTGCGCCCGCTGCCGGGGCGGTCGCCTCCCGTGCGCGCCGGGTCCGGTTCGGCGCGACCCCCTCCAGAGGTGGTGCGTTCCGTGGTTCGTTCGCTCCTCGTCATCCCCTTGCTGGCCGCCGCCCTCGGCGGGCTCTGGCTGGCCCGGGGCGCCCAACACCGCTGGCGCGACCTGCGCGCCGCCGAGACCTACGAGCTGGCCGGCGACCGCTGGCCGATGCTGCTGCGGGCGGCGGGGGCGATGGTCTGCGGGGTGTGCGTCACCGCGCTGACGGTGCTCACCACGCTGGGCGCCTTCGGCGGTCTCGGCCGGGGCACCCAGGAGCCGGACCGGGCGGAGCCGGTCGTGGACGCGGCGGGCTCGGCTCCGGGCACGGACACGGGTGCCGGGACCGGTTCGGGGACGGCGGTCCGGCAGCAGCAGGCGGTGCCGCCCGCGGTCGCCGAGTCGGCCGCCGCTGCCGTCGCAGCTGCCGCGGCCCCCGCCGTGGTCAGCCGCTTCGACAGCGTCGGCCACCCCGGCGGGGGCGAGCTGCTCCAGTCCGCCGTACCGGGCCCCGACGGCCACCCCCGCAACATCCGGGTCTGGCTTCCGCCGCAGTACGCCAAGGAGCCGAACGCCCGCTTCCCGGTCGTCGTGATGCAGGCCGCCACGCCCCAGAAGACCGCCGACGCCGAGGTCCCGGACGTCTTCGAGGGCATCGGTTCGGCCCTCCAGACCGGCAAGTCCCACCCGTTCATCCTGGTCGCCCCCGAGGCGCCGAACGGCACCGCGCACCCCTGCGAGCTGGTCGCCGCCGCTCCGGCCGCCGTCGCCGACGACGCGACGCTACGCACCACCATCGCGACCTCCTTCCGCACCCTGCCGCCCGGCCCGGCCTCCTGGGGCACCCTCGGCGTCGAGGCCGGCGCGCCCTGCGCGGCCGCCGCCGGGCTCTCCCGGCCCGACCTGTACGGCGCGGCGGCGGCGGTCTCCGGCCGGTACGACGCCACCGCGCTCACCCAGACCGGTGCCGAGGCCCCGGCCGGCAGCGCCGCCAAGCTGCTGCTGGCCGCCGCCAAGGGCGACTCCGCCGGGCTGGACGCGGCTCGCAGGCTCCAGTCCGCGCTGAAGGCCGGCCCCGGAGCGGCGGCCAAGGCCGAGGTGCGGATCTCGGACAACGTGCAGGACTTCACCCCCGACCGGGAGCGGCTGCGGCTGGTCCGTCAGGCGGCGCAGTTCCTGGCCGAGGCGCTGGCAAGGGCGTCCTGAGGGCAGGTCCGGCGGGGCTACGCTGCCCGGTACCCCGGAACGGGTGCCGGGCAGCGGCGTTTCCTCCGGGGTGCTCCGAGGGTTGTTCCCACTGCGGGTGTTCCTCCGGTGTTCCCCGGTGTTCCCCCGGTTCCTTCGGTTCTTCCACGTGCTGGTCGGTTGCGGAGAGGTGGCGGATGAGGGCCTTCGAGCGGGCACAGGCGCGGGCATCGGTGCGGGCGCGGGTGCGGGCACGGGTGTCGGCTGCGGCGCTGGTCGTCGTCGGGCTGCTGGCGGGCGGTTGCAGCGCGGATCCGGCCGGGGCACCGGCGGCCCCCTCCCCGGACCCGGCCGCCTCCGGCACGTCCTCGGCCCCGACGGCCGCGAGGGCCGGAGCCACCCCGCTGGAGCCGCTGCCCGCCGCCGTCCCGGCAGCGCTCGCGCCGTACTACGCGCAACGTCCGGTCTGGCAGCCCTGCGACAGCGGGTTCGAGTGCACGACGTTCCGGGTGCCGCTGGACTACGACCACCCGGGGGACGGGGACCTCACCCTCGCGGCCGCCCGCGCCGCGGCGGAACCGGCGGTGCCCGGGAGCGCTTCCTCCGACCCGTCCGCCTCTGCCTCTGCCTCTGTCTCTGCCTCCGCCGCTGCCGCTGTCGCCTCCGCTTCCCAGGACACGCGGCTCGGCTCCCTCCTGCTCAACCCGGGCGGGCCCGGCGGCTCCGCGATCGAGTACCTGGAGGCCGCCGCCCGGACGTACGACCACGGGGTGCGGGCCCGCTACGACCTGGTCGGCCTCGACCCGCGCGGGGTGGGCCGCAGCAGCCCCGTCAGCTGCCTGAGCGGCGACCGGATGGACGCCTACACCGCCGTCGGCCTGACGCCCGGCGACCGGGGCGGGGTCGACGCGCTGGTCGCGGCCGACAAGGAGTTCGCCGAGGGCTGCCGGACGCAGGCCGGGGCGGTGCTCGGCCACCTCAGTACCGTCGAGGCCGCCCGCGACATGGACGTGCTGCGCGCCCTGCTCGGCGACGAGAAGCTGAACTTCGTCGGCAAGTCCTACGGCACCTTCCTCGGCGCCACCTACGCCGGGCTGTTCCCGAGCCGGGTCGGGCGGCTGGTGCTGGACGGCGCGATGGACCCGGCGCTCGACTCCGTCACCGGCAACCGCACCCAGGCGGGCGGCTTCGAGACCGCCTGGGCCGCCTTCGCGCAGGACTGCGCCCAGCGCGAGGACTGCCCGCTCGGCCGCACCGAGCAGCAGGTCGGCGACCGGCTCACCGCCCTGCTCGGCGGGGTCCGCACCGCCCCCCTGCCCACCACCGACGCCGGCCGTCGGCTCACCGGGTCCCAGGCGACCACCGGCGTCATCCAGGCCATGTACGCCGACTTCCTCTGGCCCAAGCTGCGCGCCGCGCTCACCGATGCCGAGGCCGGCGACGGCACCGGGCTGCTGAAGCTCTCCGACGACTACTACGGGCGCGAGTCGGACGGCTCGTACCCCAACCTGATGTTCGCCAACACCGCGGTGAACTGCCTCGACCTGCCCGCCCCGTTCCACGGCCCGGAGGATGTCCAGCGGGCGGTACCGGAGTTCGAGCGGGTCTCGCCGCACTTCGGGCGCGACATGGCCTGGATGGCTCTGACCTGCGCCTACTGGCCGGTCCGGGCCACCGGTGCGGCGCACACCGTCCGGGCCGCCGGCGCCGCCCCGATCGTCGTCATCGGCACCACCCGCGACCCGGCCACCCCGTACGCCTGGGCGCAGTCGCTGGCCGGCCAGCTGGAGTCCGGCCGCCTGCTCACCTTCGACGGCGACGGCCACACCGCGTACGGCCGGCACAGCACCTGCGTGGACGGCGCGGTGAACCGCTTCCTGCTGACCGGGGAGGCCCCGGAGCAGGGCAAGCGCTGCGAGCGGTAGGGCGGGCCGGGCGCCGGCCGACCGACAGGTGGTTTTCACTTCAACCGATTACCGGTACGACGTTACGATGAGCGCCCCCTGCCACCCTCCCCTGCACCGGAGCTCATCGTGCTCGGAGTCAACGACCTGGCGACGTACGTCCTCGGCGCCCTCGTCATCATCCTGCTGCCCGGCCCCAACTCCCTGTACGTCCTGTCCGTCGCGGCCCGCAAGGGCATCCGCACCGGCTACCGGGCCGCGGCCGGCGTCTTCATCGGCGACCTCACCCTGATCAGCCTCACCTCGCTGGGCGCGGCCTCCCTGCTCAAGGCCAACCCGGCCGTCTTCGCCGTGGTCAAGTTCGGCGGCGCCGCCTACCTCCTCTGGATCGGCTACGGCATGCTCCGCGCCGCCCGCCAACTCTGGCGCGAACGCCGCGCCGCGGCCGACCCCACCACCGAGCAGACCCCCGAGACCACCGAGAACCCCTTCCGCCGCGCCCTGGTGATCAGCCTCCTCAACCCGAAGGCCATCCTCTTCCTTCTCTCCTTCTTCACCCAATTCGTTGACACCTCCTACGGACAGCCCGCCCTCTCCTTCGCCCTCCTCGGCGGCATCCTCCAGATCTTCAGCTTCCTCTACCTCTCCCTCCTGATCTTCGCGGGCACCACCCTCGCCACCGCCTTCCGCCGCCGCAAGCGCCTCTCCGCCACCCTCACCAGCGGCGTCGCCGTCCTCTTCGCCGGCTTCGCCGCCAAACTCGCCGTCTCCTCCGCCTGACCCCCCGCCCCCGGATACCGGGTAACGGATCACCCGCGAACCTGTGTAGACTGGCCCGCGTTGCCGCCACACACGGCAACGGTGCCGCCTTAGCTCAGCTGGCCAGAGCAACGCACTCGTAATGCGTAGGTCGCGGGTTCGAATCCCGCAGGCGGCTCTGTGAAAGCCCCAGGACTCACTCGCCGTGACCTGGGGCTTTTGCCTTTACTGCATCCGTCGGCGCCGCCGGGCGCGGGCCGCCCGCGTGTTCATGGTCTCAGTCGTGGTCTCACTTTCGGCCGGTTGGGGCCAGAGCGCGTTGCCCATCCGGCGGGCCGCTTCGCGGGTCGTCGGGGTGGTGGTCTTGACGTACCGCCGGGTCATGCTGATCTGTGAGTGGCCGAGGATCTCCATGATCGTGAACGGGTCCACCCCCAGCTCGTTGAGGATCGTGCCGGCCGAGTGGCGGCTTCCGTCGTGCTGGCGTCGGTCCTCGATCCCGGCCTCGGCGAGCAGCTCCTTGAACTCCTCCCAGTCCGCGTGGGGGTCGACCGGCTGGCCGTCGGGTCGGCACGTCACCAGGTCGTAGTCCTGCCACGTGTCGCCGGCCGCCTCCTTCCACTCCTCCTGCTGCTGGCGCTGCTCGCCGAGGAGCGGGATCAGCGGCGGGAGCAAGGGGGTCGTGCGGCGACTGCCCTTGGTCTTCGGGCGGGTGAACGCGAGGCCGCCGCCGTGGCGCTTCGGGCAGGTGCTGGCGTGCCGGTCGCACTTCGGGGGGCAGGGTTTCGGGCACCCGCGCGTGTAGCGGCGGTGCTTGGTGCACCCGGGCTCGCACGCGTCCCGGTGCAGCCGTTCGCCGCAGGCGTGCGGGTCGTCGCACCCGTGGCGCCACTTCAGCCGCTGTAGCTGCCAGGACGTGTCCATCTGCCCGGCGTCCTCATCGACGTACTTCCAGCGCAGGCCCAGTGCCTCGCCCTGGCGCAGGCCCTGACCGACGCCGATCACCCACCGGACCCGGGTCGGGCGCTTCATCGCGGCGACCAGGAAGCGCCGGGCCTCCTCCTGAGTGAACGGGTTCGCGTCCGTCTCCTCCACAGTGGGGGAGTCCACCAGTGTGGCGACGTTGCGGGCGACCTTCCCTCGGCGGTGGGCGATCTTCAGCGCCCGGGAGATGATCCGGTGCACCTTGAGGATGTGCGATCCAGCCCGGCCCTCGGCCCGGAGCTGTCCGTACAGCTCGTCCAAGTGCTCCGGCAGCAGCCGGTCCAGCCGGTGCTTGCCGATGCCGGGGATGATGTGGTTCCGGGTCTTCGACCAGTAGTCGTCCAGGCTGCGCGGCTTCAGCCGCTGGTTTGCGATGGTGGTCAGGTAGGTGGTCATCCACTGCTCGACCGTCGGCGCCCGGCCGGCCGCCGCCACCTGGCCCGCATCGCGGTCGGCCTCCAACTTCTTGACCTTGCGCCGCACTTCGGGCTCGGTCTTGGCGCTACGGTGGCGCCGGTCGGGACTGCCGTCCGCCTTCACGCCCATGGTCACGCGGCCGTGCCAACGGCCGTCCGCGCCCTGGTAGATGGTCGACTCCATGTTGGGCAGGCGGGTCTTGCGCTCGCTCACGTGGTGCTCCTGAACTGGCGAGGGCGCTGGGCAAGTGCTGCCCGGCGCCCTCGGAGGACTGGTCGGTGGTGATGGTCAGGCGGCGTTGGCGGCCTGGCGCTCGATGTAGGCTTCGACGTCGGCGGGCCGGATGCGGCGGGAGCGTCCGATCTTGATGGACGTCAACTCCTTCTCTGCCAGGAGCTGGTAGAGCGTCGAGCGTCCGATGCGAAGCATCTTCGCGGCCTCCTCGGCGGTCAGCAGGACCGGGCGAATCGTGGCGGCGGTCACGGTCACGATGGTTCCTTCCTAGGCTCGATTGCCCGGTCGGCAGCTGGGGTCTTTAGCGGTGCCGATGGTGATCGGGGCGGGGTCGAGTGGGCTTCTCTCGGTGCGCGTGTGTCCTAGGTGCGGATTTCTGCGTCATTGCGTCATCAGCGTCATGCGGTGGCTTTGGCCTGGGGTTTTGCATGACGCAGTGGGCGGGGGCTGCGTCATGGGTGCGTCATGAGTTGCGTCACGGATGACGCTGGCCATGTCGCACATGACGCAGGGATGACGCAGCATCCGTCGCCTGCGTCATGGTCTTTCGTGCAGGTCGGGGGCCGTTTTTCGGCTCGCATGACGCACATGACGCAGGGTCTTCCTACCTAGGAAAGAGGAGGGGGTGTCTGTAGTAGTTGGCGCCGCGCGCGAAGCGAAATGGGGAGCCGCTTCGCGGCACGTCCTTCGAGCGGCTTCGCCGAACAGCAAGAAGAGCACCCGGGCGGGCGGAGCGGGCCGGGTGCTCTTCTTGCTTGTCCGCGCGGTCAGTTGATCCGGATCTGCTCGTGCGGGACGGCGGGGGCCGGGCGGGCCATTTCGAGGTAGCGGCCCTCGAAGGTGCGGCCGGTGTCGATGAGCACGCCCCGGGCCGCGAGGGTTGGCTGCAACCGCTTGAGCCGGTCGGACAGCACCTTTCCGGTGGTCGGCCACCCCTTGGGCAGGGGCCGCAGTTCGTCGCCGCTGTAGAGACGGCCCAGGCAGGCCAGCCACTCAGTGGACGTCATGCGCTGGGCGCCGCCGGGTTCGACCGTCTCGGCGTGCCGCAGGACGGTCTGCGCCAACAGGTCGCCCTCGATCACGTCGTCGTTCAGGTCGTCCAGGCTGGCCCGGTAGGCGGCCAGTGCCCCGAACCCGGTCGCCGCGTCCAGCTGCGCGCACAGGTGGGCGAAGTCCGCCATGCGCAGGTCGGTGGGGGTCTCCGCCTCGGCCGCGCGGACCTTGACCGTGAGGTCGAGCAGGGACCCGAGGATGACGGGCAGCACCTCGGCGTACTCCGCCCACAGCTCGGCCTCGGTGCGGCGGACGCGGGGCCGTTCCAGGTGCAGGGGCAGGAGGCGTTCGGCGAGGTCGGGCCGGATGACGCCGACGTCGATGCCGGTCAGGAGCAGGGGCCGGCGGTAGGAGGAGCGGTGCACGTCCCCGTCGGTGAACAGGGCGCGCTTGACGCTCTCGGCTCCGGTGACGATGCAGCACATGGCGTCCGAGAGGTCCGGGCCCATGTGGGAGAGGTTGTCGAGGGCGGTGACCCATCCGGCCGCTACCGCCGAGATGAGGTCCTCCTCGCCTTTCGGGGCCCGGCGCAGGTCACCGCTCATGCCCTCGATGATCCGCACGAGCATCCGGCCGCCGGTGGACTTGCCCGCTCCCTGCGGCCCGGTGAGGAACGGCGCGGGGACGGGCACGCCCGGCGAGAGGCAGCCGATCAGCCAGGCGAGGGCCAGGCACTCGGTCTGGGCGGTGGCGAAGTTCGTCAGCCGCAGCAGCAGGTCGATGCCCTTGCCGTTCGTGTCCTTGGCGGGCACCGGCAGTTCGCCGGTGAGCTGGGTGCGCCGCCAGCACACCTCACGCGGGTCCGGGGTGAGGACGTCCCAGCCGGTGGGGTGGATGCGCACGGACAGGCCGTCGGAGCGGCCCAGGTCCAGCCAGGTGGCCCCGTCAAAGCCCGGGGCGACGCGGATGTGCACGGGCTGCACCTCCTCGGACAGGGCGAGCGCCTCGATCAAGTCCAACGCCTCCTTGAGAGCGGTTCCGTTGAAGACACCACGGCCGTCCTTGTACAGGCCGACCATGAGTTCCTGGCGGTGGCTGCCGGTGGTGCCCTGGGAGCGGATCGGACGGGCCACGGGGTGGCCCGTGCGCTGCGCGTACACGGCGCCGTCGGCGGTGCGGAAGTACCGGAAGTGCTCCCGGGCGTAGTCGGCGATGATCTCGCGCGCCGGGTTCTTCTCGTCGTCGGCCACGGCTACAGCCCCAGCCGGGTCAGGGCGTTGGCCCATGCGTCGGCGCAGTGCCGGGGCGATTCGCCCTTGGCCTGCGCGGCGGCGAACAGGCGCGCGGTGTGCGCCTCGGTCAGGCAGCCGCACCGGCCGTGCGTGGAGAGTACGGCGAGGAACGTCGCGAACACCGTGGCGTGGACGGCGGCTACGGCTTCGGTGATGCGCTGCTCGGCCATGGCGATGCCCCGGGCGAGGTAGGTCGGGGTGCGGTGGGGGCACGTTCCGCCCCCGGTCGGTGCGGGCACCGTGATGGCCGTCGGGCGGACAGCTGCGGGCTTCTTCACGACCAGGGCGCGGACTACGTCCGGCAGGGCCGTCATGGTGCCGGTGCCCGGGCCGAGCCAACGGGCGTAGGACATGGACGACTTGATGTCTACGCCGGGCCGCACCGTGTTGGCGGAGGTCATGACACCCAGGTAGAGCCAGTGCTCGCCCCGGGTGGTGCGCACGGTCCGGGTGGCGGGCAGGTTGGTGTGCGCCCACGCGATGGCGTCCGCGTTGTCGAGATCCACGGCGGTCAGGTCCGCGCCGCCGGGGTGGTAGGCCACCGCCGCCGCATCCCGCCACGCCCGCGCCCACTCCGGCGAGCCGAGGACGGCGGGGTCGGTGATGGCGGCGGCCCAGCCGTGGCAGGGCAACGGGCAGGCGCAGGGCCCGGCGGCCTTCATGTTCGGCCGGCCGCCGCACGCGTTGCGCTCGCAGGCCCGACAGTTGCCGAACGGCAGCTTCCCGGGCCGCAGCGGCAGCACGGGCACACCGGCGGCGGCGAGGGCGAGCGCGGTGGTCAGGAGCTCTCCCCGAACGGGGGTTGCATGGGTCATGCTGGAGACCTCCAGTTCTCTATGGGTGCTGGATCGGCGGCGGCTCTGCTTCTTGGTGGGAGGGGGCCGCCGTTGTCATCCGCCGCTTTCTCGGCGCAGACCTTGTGCGAAGGCCTGCGCTGGTCGTCGCGCAGCGGGGTGGGACGACCGCACCAGCGACACGGGCGGTCGCCGGTGCGGTCGAAGTGCCGGGCGTCGCGCCAGTCCAGAAGCACGATGCGCCGGCCGGGTCAGTCGGCGGGGTGCAGGTCGATGACCATGGCGGTGGCGTTGTCGGCCCCGCTTGGGTCGGCGCGTACGGCGAGGTCGGTGATCCGGCGGGCGACGGCCTCGGGGGCACCGGTGAGAAGCGGGGCCGGGACGGCGCGCCCGTCGCGGTGCCGGGGGGAGCCGTCCGGGCTCGGCGGGGGCAGGGTGCCGGCCTGCTCGTGCGGCAGGTAGGCGCCGTCCGAGGCGAGCACCAGGCGCCGCATGCCGGGGCGGGGGCCGAAGTCCACGGCGACGGCCTCGACAGCGCCGGTGGAGAAGCACAGCGAGGACGTCAGGTAGTCGTGGGCGTCGGGGTCGGGCTGGCGGCCTTCGCGGCGCTGCTCGGTGGCCTTGTTGTGGTCGGTGGTGAGCAGGGTGGCCCGGCCCTGTTCGGCGAGGTAGGCGCGGCAGTCTCCGGCCCAGGCGATGTGCAGGCGGCCGGCGGGGGTGAGGACGGCGACGATCGCGGCGGCGTCCGCCGGCCAGTCCTCGGGGTGACCGAGGGTGGCCCGCTCGGCGTGGAGGACGGGCCGGATCTGCCGGATCGCGGCGCCGGGGTCGCCGATGCTGGCTGCCGTCCGGGCGAGCGCGAGCGAGGCGGTACCCACCCAGGCGGCGGTGTGGATGCGGTCGCCGATGCCGTCGAGCAGGACCCACGCCCGGTGCCCGGTGTCGGGGTCGTGGTGGTGGGCGGTGGTATCGGCCTGGTAGGTGCGGCTCCCGGTGTGCTGGGATGCCGTCTGACGGGTGAACACGGGGGCGCCTCCATGGCTCAGCGGGTCCGGTCTGTCCGTCCCCCGCACCGCCCGCACCGCGCCCGCAGGCGAGGGGCGGGCGGAACGGCTGTCGGCACAGGCCGGGTCAGAGATCGTCGGCGTTCCGGGGCTCGCAGGTGCCGTCGCAGTCGTAGGCGCCGCACCCGCCGCACTTCGGGCAGTCCTCGTAGTCGACGACGACCACGTCCATGGCCTCGCTGTCCCAGACCTCGTCCTCGGAGCCCCAGCCGGTGCCTCGGCAGCCCTCGCACAGTTCGGTGTGGCCGGGGCGGGGGTTGGCCTGCTCCTCCTCGGTGCGGCGCTGTTCGTTGGCGATGTCGAGGGCGATCTCGGCGGCCTTCTCTTCCTCGCGGGTCGGGTGGTCGATGCAGTCGAATCCGTTGTTCATGGGCGTCCTTCAGTGGTTGCGGTTGGTGACGTTGACGCTCACGTTCACGGCGCCCTGTCCGCCTCCGCCTCCGCCGCCGGTGCTGCGGGTCTTGGCGAGGCAGTAGGCGCCGGCGCCGATGGCGGCGAGTCCGCCGAGGCTGCTGCCTGCGGCGGCGATGGCGTTGAGGGCGTAGCCGATGCCGAGTCCGGCGGCGCCGAGGCCGATGCCTCCGGCGGCGAGGCGGGCGGGCCACGGGTCGCGGCCGGGCGCCGTGGTCGGGGTGGGGGCCGGGATGAGGACGGTGGGCCGGTGCGGGACGGCGGGGTGGGCGTAGACG
>NZ_JBIVVI010000059.1:0-15558 GCF_044757675.1 Kitasatospora sp. NPDC091257 | reverse complement strand
GGCACCGGATGATCTCCGGTGCCCCTCCGCTCGTACGGGTGCCGTTACGCCGGGCCGGCGACCACCGCGATCGGGGTGGTGACCGGGGTGCCGGAGCCGTCGCGGCGCGGGTCGCGCTCGGGCAGGTCGACCGGGGCGCCCTTGGCGGTGGCGGCGCGGGCCGGGGCGGCGCCGGCCCAGGCGAAGGTCAGGGCCTCCTCGCCGCGCAGGAAGCGCTGGCAGCGCACGCCGCCGGTGGCGCGGCCCTTGCGCGGGTACTGCTCGAACGGGGTGACCTTCCAGCTCGTCTGCTCGCCGTCGGAGAGCGTGCCCGTGGCCGTGGCCACCGAGACCACCACCGCGTCCGCCGCCGGGTCCACCGCCGTGAAGGACAGCACCCGCGCGCCGTCCGACAGCTTGATGCCCGCCATGCCGCCCGCCGGGCGGCCCTGCGGACGCACCTGGCCCGCCGGGTAGCGCAGCAGTTGGGCGTCCGAGGCGATGAAGACCAGGTCCTCCTCGCCGGTGCGCAGTTCGACCGCGCCCACCAGCTCGTCACCCTCCTTGAGGGCGATCACCTCGAACTCGTCCTTGTTCGCCGGCCACTCCGGCACCACCCGCTTCACCACGCCCTGCAGCGTGCCCAGCGCCAGCCCCGGCGAGGACTCGTCGAGGGTGGTCAGCGCCAGCGCCCGCTCCCCGTCCTCCAGCCGCAGGAACTCGCCCACCGCGGCCCCGCCCGCCAGCGTCGGCGACGGTGTCGGCGGCAGTGCCGGAAGGTCGATCACCGGCATCCTCAGCACCCGGCCCGCGGACGTCACCACACCCACGTCCGCCCGTGCCGTCGCGTGCACCGCCGAGACGATCACATCGTGCTTCGCCCGCTTCTCCGACACCTCGAACGGCTCGCCGTCCGCCGTCCGCGCCAGCAGGCCCGTCGACGACAGCAGCACCCGGCACGGGTCGTCCGCGACCTCCAGCGGCACCGCCAGCGCCGCCGAGGGCACCGCCCCCGCCTCCAGCAGCACCGTGCGCCGCTCGGTGCCGAACTGCTTCGACACCGCGCCCAGTTCGGACGACACCACGCTGCGCAGTTTGGTGTCCGACTCCAGGATCTCGGTCAGGTCCGCGATCTCGGAGGTCAGCTTCGCCTTCTCCTGCTCCAGCTCCACCCGGTCGAAGCGGGTCAGCCGGCGCAGCGGGGTGTCCAGGATGTACGCGGTCTGCGTCTCCGACAGCGAGAAGCGCTCCATCAGGCGCTCCTTCGCCTGCTGGGCGTTGTCACTCGACCGGATGATCGCGATGACCTCGTCGATGTCGACCAGGGCCACCAGCAGGCCCTCGACCAGGTGCAGCCGCTCCTCGCGCTTGCGGCGGCGGAAGTCGCTGCGCCGGCGCACCACGGTGAAGCGGTGGTCGACGTAGACCTCCAGCAGTTCCTTCAGCCCCAGCGTCAGCGGCTGGCCGTCGACCAGCGCCACGTTGTTGATGCCGAAGGTCTCCTCCATCGGCGTCAGCTTGTACAGCTGCTCCAGCAGCGCCTCCGGCACGAAGCCGTTCTTCACCTCGATGACCAGCCGCAGCCCGTGCTCGCGGTCGGTCAGGTCCTTGACGTCCGCGATGCCCTGGAGCTTCTTCGCGTTGACCAGGTCCTTGATCTTCGAGATGACCTTCTCCGGGCCGACGTTGTACGGCAGCTCGGTGACCACGATGCCCTTGCGGCGGGCCGTCACCGCCTCCACCGTCGTCGTCGCCCGGATCTTGAACGTGCCGCGGCCCGACTCGTACGCGTCCCGGATGCCCGACAGGCCCACGATCCGCCCGCCCGTCGGCAGGTCCGGACCGGGCACGAACCGCATCAGCGTGTCCAGGTCGGCGTTCGGGTGCTTGATCAGGTGCCGGGCCGCGGCCACCACCTCGGAGAGGTTGTGCGGCGGCATGTTCGTCGCCATGCCGACCGCGATGCCCGTCGCTCCGTTCACCAGCAGGTTCGGGAACGCGGCCGGCAGCGCCAGCGGCTCCTGCTCGCTGCCGTCGTAGTTCGGGCCGAAGTCGACGGTGTCCTCGTGGATCGACTCCACCATCGCCATCGAGGCGGCCGTCAGCCGCGACTCGGTGTAGCGCATCGCGGCCGGCGGGTCGTCGTTGCCCAGCGAACCGAAGTTGCCGTGGCCGTCGATCAGCGGCAGCCGCATCGAGAACGGCTGCGCCATGCGCACCACGGAGTCGTAGATGGACGCGTCACCGTGCGGGTGCAGCCGGCCCATCACCTCGCCCACCACGCGCGCGCACTTCACGTGTGCGCGCTCGGGGCGCAGGCCCATCTCGTTGGCCTGGTACAGGATCCGGCGGTGCACCGGCTTCAGGCCGTCCCGTGCGTCGGGCAGCGCACGCGAGTAGATCACCGAGTAGGCGTACTCCAGGAAGGAGCCCTGCATCTCGTCCACGACGTCGACGTCGAGGATCCGCTCCTCGAAGTCTCCGGGCGGCGGGGTCTGCGAACTGCGGCGGGCCATCGCGGCGGGGCTCCCTTACGTGTCGCTGGCTGTGTCTCGGTAGGTCGTCGGTCGGTCGCCGAACGCCCGGGGGCGGTCGTCGGCCGTCTCCGCACCGTCCCGCCGCCGGACCCGTCAACCGGGTGCCGCCGACAGGGCGCGGCGCCCCCATTGTGGACCCTCGCGCCGACACTCCCGGTCAGCGGCCCTCTTCCGCCCCTGGCGAACGGCCCCGTCCGCGCGGACACGAACACGGCTCCCGCACGTTGCACCACAATGGGGGACGCCACACGAACCCCGACATCGACGACGGGAAGGACCCGAGCGCATGGCCAACCCGGCCCCCGCCTCCAGCCGAGGCATCGCCATCACCGAGCACCGCCTGGCCAACGGCCTGCGCGTCGTCCTCTCCGAGGACCACCTGACCCCGGTCGCCGCCGTCTGCCTCTGGTACGACGTGGGCTCCCGCCACGAGGTCAAGGGCCGCACCGGCCTCGCCCATCTCTTCGAGCACCTGATGTTCCAGGGCTCGGCCAACGTCTCCAACAACGGGCACTTCGAGCTCGTCCAGGGCGCCGGCGGCTCGCTCAACGGCACCACCAGCTTCGAGCGCACCAACTACTTCGAGACCATGCCCGCCCACCAGCTGGAGCTCGCCCTCTGGCTGGAGGCCGACCGGATGGGCTCGCTGCTCGCCGCGCTCGACGAGACGTCCATGGAGAACCAGCGCGACGTCGTCAAGAACGAGCGCCGCCAGCGCTACGACAACGTCCCGTACGGCACCGCCTTCGAGAAGCTCACCGCGCTCTCGTTCCCCGACGGCCACCCGTACCACCACACGCCGATCGGCTCCATGGCCGACCTCGACGCGGCCACCCTGGAGGACGCCCGCACGTTCTTCCGGACGTACTACGCGCCCAACAACGCCGTCCTGTCCATCGTCGGCGACATCGACCCCGAGCAGACCGTCGCCTGGGTCGAGAAGTACTTCGGCTCCATCCCCGCGCACGACGGCAAGCAGCCCCCGCGCTCGGGCGAACTCCCCGAGACCATCGGGCGGGAGATCCGCGAGGAGATCCACGAGGACGTCCCCTCGCGCGCCCTGATGGCCGCCTACCGCCTCCCGCACGACGGCACCCGCGAGGCCGACGCCGCCGACCTCGCCCTCACCATCCTCGGCAGCGGCGAGTCCAGCCGTCTCTACAACCGGCTGGTCCGCCGCGACCGCACCGCCGTCGCCGCCGGCTTCGGCCTGCTGCGGCTGGCCGGCGCCCCCAGCCTCGGCTGGCTCGACGTCAAGACCTCCGGCGACGCCACCGTCGAGCGGATCGGCACCGCCGTCGACGAGGAGCTCGCCCGCTTCGCCGCCGAGGGCCCCACCGCCGAGGAACTCGAACGCGCCCAGGCCCAGATCGAGCGCGAGTGGCTCGACCGGCTCACCACCGTCGCCGGCCGGGCCGACGAACTGTGCCGCTACGCCGTCCTGTTCGGCGACCCCAAGCTGCTCAACGACGCCCTCCCCAAGGTCCTCGACGTCACCGCCGAAGAGGTCCAGGCCGTCGCCAAGGCCCGGCTCCACCCCGACAACCGGGCCGTCCTCGCCTACGAGCCGACCGCCGCCGCCGAGACCGACGCCGACTCCGACGCCGCTTCCGAAGAGGAGGGTGCCGCCGTATGAGCACCGACTACGTCCCCGCCATGACCTTCCACCCGCAGCCCCGGCCGGGCACGCCCAGCCCCTGGGACTTCCCCGCCCCCGAGCGGGCCGCCCTCGGCAACGGCATCACCGTCCTGCACTGCCACCGGCCCGGCCAGCAGCTGGTCGCCGTCGAGGTCCTGCTCGACGTCCCGCTCGCGGCCGAGCCCGAGGGCCTCGACGGCATCGCCGGGATCCTCGCCCGCGCCTTCAGCGAGGGCACCGACAGCCTCAGCGCCGAGGAGTTCGCCGCCGAGCTGGAGCGCGCCGGCGCCACCCTGGACGCGCACGCCGACCACCCGTGCATCCGGATCTCCCTGGAGGTCCCCGCCTCCCGGCTCCAGCGCGGCCTGTCCCTGCTGGCCGACGCCCTGCGCGCCCCCGCGCTGCCCGAGGCGGAGATCGAGCGGCTGGTCGCCAACCGCCTGGACGAGATCGTCCACGAGCAGGCCAACCCCGCCCGGCGCGCCGCCAAGGCCCTGTACGCCGAGCTCTTCGACGCCGCCGACCGGCTCTCCCGGCCCCGCGCCGGCACCGCCGACACCGTCAAGTCGATCGACCGCGCCGCCGTCAAGGCCTTCTACGACGCCCACGTGCGCCCCGCGACCGGCACCGTCGTGGTGGTCGGCGACCTCACCGGGGTGGACCTGCCGGCGCTGCTGGAGAGCACCCTCGGCACCTGGACCGGGACGGCCGCCGAGCCGTCCGTCCACGCCCCGGTCACCGGCGACGACCGCGGCCGCGTCGTCATCGTGGACCGCCCCGGCTCCGTCCAGACCCAGCTGCTCATCGGCCGGATCGGGCCCGACCGCCACGACCCGGTCTGGGCCGCCCAGACCCTCGGCACCTACTGCCTCGGCGGCACCCTCACCTCCCGCCTCGACCGCGTCCTGCGCGAGGAGAAGGGCTACACCTACGGCGTGCGCGCCTTCGCCCAGCCGCTGCGTTCGGCCGCCGACGGCAGCGGGCGCGCGATGCTCGCCATCAGCGGCTCGGTGGACACCGCCTCCACCGCCCCCGCGCTGGCCGACACCTGGACCATCCTGCGCACCCTCGCCGCCGAGGGCCTCACCGACGCCGAGCGCGACGAGGCCGTGCAGTTCCTGGTCGGCGTCGCCCCGCTGAAGTACGAGACCGCGGGCTCGGTCGCCGGCACGCTGGCCGACCAGGTCGAGCAGTACCTGCCGGACGACTACCAGGCCGAGGTGTACCGGCAGCTCGCCGAGCTGCGCACCGCCGCCGCCACCGAGGCGGTCGTCGCGGCCTTCCCGCCGGACCGGCTGGTCACCGTCCTGGTCGGCGACGCCGCCGTGATCGCCGACGACGTGCGGGCGCTCGGCATCGGCGAGGTCACCGTCGTCAGCTGACGCCTCTCGCCGTTCCGTCCGGCCCGGTGGAGCACCCGCTCCGCCGGGCCGGACGCGTTTTTAAATCCATTGCGGGCCGCACCCGTTCCGTGGATAGATGTTCCCCGGCGCACAGCACGTGCGAACCGCGCACCGCGACTGCGGACCGCGCACCGCGACGAAGGAAGGGAGGCGGTCACCATGCGGGTCGAGCAAGCCATACGACGCTCCCCGAGGCCGTATTCCCCCTGCACCGTCGCCCCGGGCGCCTGAGCCCCACCCCCTGAACTTCCCCGAGCCGCACCGGGATTCCTCGCGCGGCACCACGTTCCCTGAACCACCCGACCCCTGGAGGTCGTTCACCCATGTCGTACACCGAGGTACCCGGCGTCCGCGTTCCGATCCGGATGTGGACCGACCCGGCCACCGTCGAGGGCCAGGCCCTCCAGCAGCTGCGCAACATCAGCTCCCTGCCGTGGCTGCACGGCCTCGCCGTGATGCCCGACGTCCACCTGGGCAAGGGCGCGACGGTCGGCTCCGTCATCGCCATGAAGGACGCGGTCTGCCCGGCGGCGGTCGGCGTCGACATCGGCTGCGGGATGAGCGCGGTGAAGACCTCGCTCACCGCCGAGGACCTCCCGGACGACCTCTCCGTCCTGCGCCGCGAGATCGAGCGGGCCATCCCGGTCGGCCGAGGCCTGCACACCGACCCGGTCGACCCGTCCAAGCTGAACGACTTCCGCGCGGCGGGCTGGGACGACTTCTGGCGGCGCTTCGACGGCATCGCGGAGGACGTCAAGTGGCGCCGCGAGCGGGCGATGCAGCAGATGGCGACGCTCGGCGGAGGTAATCACTTCATAGAACTGTGTGTTGACACGACCGGTGCGGTCTGGCTGATGCTGCACTCCGGATCGCGCAACATCGGCAAGGAGCTGGCCGAGCACCACATGGGCGTCGCCCGCGCGCTGCCGCACAACCAGGGCCTGATCGACCGGGACCTGGCCGTCTTCCTGGCGAAGACCCCGGAGATGGCCGCCTACCGCCAGGACCTGTTCTGGGCGCAGGAGTACGCCAAGAACAACCGCGCGCTGATGATGGCGCTCTTCCAGGGCGTCGTCCGGCGCGAGTTCACCAAGGCGGAGGTCACCTTCGACGAGGTCATCAGCTGCCACCACAACTACGTGGCGGAGGAGCGGTACGACGGCGTCGACGTGCTGGTGACCCGCAAGGGCGCGATCCGGGCCGGCTCCGGCGACCTCGGGATCATCCCCGGCTCGATGGGGACGGGTTCCTACATCGTCCGCGGTCTGGGCAACGCGTCGTCGTTCAACTCCGCCTCGCACGGCGCCGGCCGCAAGATGAGCCGCACCGCGGCGAAGAAGCGGTTCACCGCCCAGGACCTGGTCGAGCAGACCAAGGGCGTGGAGTGCCGCAAGGACGGCGGCGTGGTGGACGAGATCCCGGGCGCCTACAAGAACATCGAGAAGGTCATCGAGCAGCAGAAGGACCTCGTCGAGGTGGTCGCGCACCTCAAGCAGGTCGTCTGCGTCAAGGGGCGCAACAGATATTCGTCTACTGCTGGACTGGCTGTGGAGCCGGGGCGTGGCGTGGTGGCAGGCGAGCGAAAGCGACTTGGCCGCGTACCGGGAATGGCGGTGCGATTCGCTGTTGAATCCGGCGCCTATCGGTGGCGCCAAGTGGGACCGTGAGGCCGCCGCCCTGACGAAGCTGTTCAAATGGGGGAAGGTAAATCCGCTACCAGTGGACTCCGGGCGGAGTCAGGATCGGGCAGCGAACGCGCGACGACGGAATGTGCGGTGGTTGACGCCACGGACGTGGCGGCTGTGGATGGACCTCGGATTGCGGGGCCTTCGGGCGGACGGGTCGCCGCGACCGGGCTGGGAGGGGCGTACCGAGCTGCGGAACACCGCGTTCGTGCAGCTGGGGCTGAGTTCGGGGCTGCGCCGGCAAGAGAATGGTGGGCTGCTGACCCTGGAGCTGCCGACGCAGAGGCTGCGACGGGGCCTGTACTCGCACGCCACGGTCCCGTGGGCACTGACCCGCTCCAAGCAAAGCCGGGTGTTCTACGGGCGAGCGGACGCGCTGCAGCAAGTGACCGCGTACCGGGAGACGGAGCGGGCCTGGGCGGTACAGCAGGCCCAGCGCAACGGCCGCTACGACAGCCTGCCGGGGATGTTGCTGGTCACCGACATGACGCGCGGGCTGGAGCCGCAGGTCACGTGGGTCGATCGCGACGGCAAGGTGGGCCGAGCAGAGATGGCCGGGCTGGCCTGGCGGGACCGGCAGCGGCTGTTCACGGAAGGCCCGGACGGGCCGGAGCCGCTGTGGCTGTGGCTGACCGAAGAGGGCCTGCCGATGCTGCCCGACCGATGGAATGCCGTGTTCCGGCTGGCGAACCTGCGGTGTGAGGAAGAGCTGCTGACCGCGCGGGAGCGGGAAACCCCCCGGCATCTCCGAACCGCTGAGGTCCGTGGCCGTGTCCCCTGGGCGATTCCGCACGGCACCCGCCATTCCTTCGCCTTGTTCATGCTGATCGTGCTGAACGACCTGGTGGAGCGGAAGTACGGGCTAACCCATGATCAGCGGCGTGACTTCGCCAACCTGTTCGGCGATCCGTGGTGGCTGGTCGCTGAACTGCTGGGTCACGCGGACGTGGAGACGACGAAAGAGCACTACCTCTCGCCGGTACGGCATATGCGGCTGGAGTCGATCCTCGCGTTCGACGAGGACGAGGAGACGGCCGACGGGGCGGACGATTCGGAGTCCCGGGTGACGGGCCTGTTCGCGCGGCTGGCGCGGGAGACGTCCGGTATCCAGGATCTGGACGCGCTGATGGACCCCCATCCCATGCCTACCAATCGTGACGCTGGACCGTTCGACGTCGACGGGGGACCGGCATGAGCCGGCGCGGCCGCAAGGCGGTGCTCCCGCCGGCGGACTTCCAGGCGACGCCGCGCACCGACCCGACAGGTCTGCGGGTCACTGTGGTCAACACCCTGGGCCTGGGGAAGGTCTTCGACTTCGCGGACCTCGAAGTTCCCGCCCCGATGCAGCTGGCTCTGGCCGCCGCCTACGCCCGGCAGTCTCGCGGTTGGAATTCCCACGCCTCCGCCAACTGCTACTGGCGGGCGGTGACGGCGTTGGAGGCGTTTCTGAAGGCGCAGGAACATCCGGCGCAGGACCTGGACGGGCTGTCTGTGACGACGGTCAAGCTCCTGCGCCAGAACTTCCTCCAGACCGCGGGGGCCCGTTGTCACCTGTCGAATCTTCAGCGTCTGCTGCGGCGTGATCCAAGGCTGGCCAGCGGCCCGGTGGCCGAGGAGTTGGCCCGGCCCGTCCGTCGTAGGCCTTCGACCCGGCAGTCGCTGGAGGATGACGAGTACGAGCAGGTCAAGCGCGCCGCCCGCAGCGAGTTCCGGGCCGCGCTGCTGCGAATCCGCGAGAACACGGCCCATCTGGAGCGCTACCGCTGCGGCGAGCTGGTCGAGGGCGGCCGCGACTGGAAGATCGGTCGGACCCTGGAGCATCTGGCCGCTACGGGCGACGTGCCCCGCACGGCTCGCGAGAACGGCAAGCACGCAGTGGCCAACCCCGGACTGCTGGGCGGGTCACATCCGCTGAAGACCTGGGGGCGGCTGTTCCCGACCCGGTCCGAGATCACCGCGTTGGCGGTCCTGATGACCGCTCAGTGGGGCTGGAACCTGTCGATGTACCACCGCGTTCCGGTACCGGTTCGGACGCCGTCGGCCGGGGAGACCAGCACGATCACCTACCAGGTCCAGGTCGAGAAGCACCGCGCCGGCGAGGGACGCTGGTGGAACACGGAGAACATCACCGACTCGGGGGCCGACTCCGACGGACGCCTGATCACCCAAGCGCTGGAGGCCACCGCCCACGGCCGCACCCTCGTCACCCGTCTGGCTCCCGGCACGGACCTGCTCATGGCGTCCCGCACGCACAGGCTGGGGCACGGGCACGACGACCATGACCGGCCACAGCTGGTGGGCCCCATCGGCTTCGGCATCACCGCGGACGACGTCACGACCTGGCGACGCCGGCACAGTCTCCCGCGGTCACCCTTCCAGCCCTTGCGCCGGACGACGGTGGTCGAGGAGGGGCAGCCGCTGCAGCACAAGCAGGGCACTCATGAGAGCGTCTACATCCTGCCGGACCGGCATGTGCAAAAGCGCTCCCGGGCGGTCATCGCCGCCGGCGCGGAGGACGCCCTCCAGCAGGCCCGCAGCCTCACCTTCCACGGACAGCTCACCGACGGACCGGACCCCACCCACACAGAAGCCGCTGCCGCCGACTGCGTTGACGAGCAGGAGAGCTCCTGGCCTGCGCCCGGCGGGGGCTGCGGAGCCAGCTTTCTGACCTGCCTGGGCTGCGAGAACTCCCGTGTCCACACAGGCCACCACCCCCGTTTGGCCGTCCTGCATCAGCGGTTGCTCTCGCTGAGGGGTGCCCTGCCCGGCCACCACTGGGCCACCCGGTGGGACGAGTTCATGCACCGCTTGGAGAACCTGCGCGAACGCGTCGGCGAGGCCGCCTTCGACCGCTCCGGCCGACGGGCGACGGAGCGCGACCACATGATCGTCGACCTTCTGCTGAACGGAGACCTGGCCCGGTGACCAGCACCGCTCTCACCCTCGCCGAGGACCCGTACGTCCTGCGCGCCCCGCTCCCCGACGACCCGGTGGTCCTGCCCCAGTGGGTCAGCCCCGGCAACACCCAGGCCAGCAACCGTGTCCGCGACGATATCTGGTCCCTCGGGCCACTGATCGACCAGCCCGGACAGGTCGTCAGCCGGATTCACTGGAAGTCCTGCCCTGCCCCGCTGCGGGACGAGCTGAGGACCCTGGCGTGGACGTTGCTGAACGGCGTACGCCGCCCGACGGTGGTTCAGGAATCACGAGGACGGGGTACCCGCCTCGGCACCCGCAGGGCAGTCATGCTGGTGTGGATGTGGCAGCGCTGGGCCCGCTGGCTGCACCGGCACGGGGTCCACACGTTTGCCGACGTCACCAGCGAGCACTGGCGGGCCTTCGCCGCCTCCCTCCAGTCCCGCGAGGTCGACCGCAGCACGATAGAAAACTACCTCTCCCACCTGTCGGACCTGTGGGAGTACGACCAGCTCACCGCCCGGCCGGCAGGAATCATCCGGCCGCCGTGGGACACCGAGGGGATCGACGACTACCTGCCCGCGGAGAAGCGGGAGGGCGGCCGCGAGAACACCGCCGAGCCGCTGGACCCGAGCGTGGTCGGCCCGTTGATGGTGTGGGCGATCCGCCTGGTCGAAGACCTCGCCGACGACATCCTCACTGCCTGGGACGAGCGCACCCGCATCACCTTCCAGGCCCGGTCGAACCGCGCCACCCTTGAAAGCCGCGCCGCCCTGGACACTTACGTGCAGAAGCTGCTGGCCGATGGCGCCCCGCTGCCCACCGCCACCGTTCGTGGGAACACAGGCCTGGCCCGCCTCTACGTCGCTGACCGCACCGGCTGCAGCAAGGGGCAGGTCGATGGGGCCGCCAACAAGTACGGCCTGGCCCGACTGGCGGCCGAGCGGCCAGGCCCGTGCCCGATGACAACCCCGATCACCGGCCTGATCGACGGGCAGCCCTGGCGGGTCAGCATCGGCTTCGACGAGGCCGAAGACCTGCGACGCCACCTGAGCACAGCTGCTGCCGTGATCATCATGTATCTGACGGGGATGCGCCCGCAGGAGGTACAGGCCCTGCGGTCCGGGTGCTGCCCCGACCCTGTGCCGGTCTCCGACGGCACCACCCGCCACCTCATCCACAGCGAGGTCACCGGCCCCGCCGAAGGCGAGAACCCGGACACCGGGGACGACGAGAATGCCGATGGGTTCCACCTGATCACCGGGCACCACTACAAGTCCGTCCGAGACGACGACAACAACCACATCAGCGCGGGCGAGATCCGCACCGTCCCCTGGGTGGCAATCACACCGGTGGTCCGCGCCATCCGCGTCTTGGAGCGCATGGTGCCACCCGGCGAACTCCTGCTCAGCTCCGCCCACCACGACTCCGGGAAGCGCGAGCATCATGGCAGCCTGACCCTGGTCGCGCTCGCTGCCAGGATCAAGGAGCTCGTGGCCTGGATCAACCAGGAGGCCGCCGCCCAGGGCCTGCCCGGCCAGACGGTCCCCGCCGACCCCCGCGGCCCGATCAGCCCCGGACGCTGGCGGCGCACCCTCGCCTGGCACATCGCCCGGCGCCCCGGCGGGCTGGTGGCCCTCGCCATCCAGTACGGCCACATGCGGGCCTTCCTCGACGCGCGCACCTCCGCCGGCTACGGCGCCCGCGGGCGGCGCGGCATGCATGGCGTCCTCGACGTGGAGACCGTCCTGGCTACCGCGGACGCGGCCGCGAACCTGCGCGACGCCGCAACCGCCGGCGAGCGGATCTCCGGCCCGGCCGCCGGCCGGGCCCTCATCGACGCTGCCAACACCCCGCGCTTCGAGGGCGCCCTGCTGACCGCCCGCGCCACCCGGCAGCTGAACCAGATGCGGGGTCACCTGCTCTACGACAACCCCGACAGCTTCCTGATCTGCGCGTTCAAGGAGGACACCGCCCTGTGCGAACCGGACGCGGGCGCCATCGCCCCGCTGCCGTTCGCCTGCCAGACCGGCTGCGGGAACGCGGTCCGCACCGACGCCCACGCCCAAGCCGCCCAAGCGCACGCCGACCGACTCGAACAACAGGCTGCACACGTCCCCGGGCCGATGGCAAAGGCCCTGCACGTCACCGCGGCGAAGTGGCGGGGCGTCGCCGACACCCACCACGTCACCGCCCGCACCGCCCAGGAGGTCCTCGGATGAACCCCGACCAGGCCGCTCACGCCGCCGAACGCGAACGAATCACAGCCGCCATCGACCGCCTCCTCGCTGGCTCCCCCACGAGCTCCAGCGGCAGCCTCACCGTCGAAGCCCTGGCCGCCGAGGCCGCTGTCCACCGCATGGCGCTCTACAAGCGGCATGGAGACCTTCGGGAACTCTTCAATGAACGGATCCGCCAGGAAACCCTGCAGATGCCAGAAAGCGAAAAGCGACTCCGCCGGGACAACGCCAAACTCCGAGAATCCCTCAAGGAGGCACGGGCCGGAGAGGCCGAGGCTCGATGGCTTGCCGACCAAACTGCACTCGCTGCAGCAGTACTCACCCTCAAGCTCAAGGAAATGATAAGCGCCGAGAGGAAGCAGGAGAACGAAGGCAATGTGATTCCCTTCGAACGACCAAAGCCATAGGTCTCTATAGAGATTCACGCCCATCAGCAGTAGGGCACCTGCGATCGCGATCTGGCTTCACTTGGCTGCCAGCCATCAGCCTGACGCCACCAGCATAAAACCTCCGGCGCAGTACCATTGGCTTTCAGCCAGCGCCTCGTACATGGCAGTCATCCAGTTATTGAGCCGCGGGCGGGATCGCATGATTGCGCTGTCCCTCAGGTTGGCGCGAACGTCCTCACTGCCCCCTGCATTAAATACACCCTCTAGCTGCAGGCTTGCAGTGATCAGTTCGTCGGCGGTCTGAATTTCGAAGAGTTCATCCAACTTCAACAGGCTGAATTGGTGCGCGATTCTCGCCCCAAGCAAGGGGTCCGCGCCAAGCGGAGGGACAGCAAAGAATCGGACCTCCCAGCTCGTTGCCGAGGCAGGGGCACCGACGGGGCCGGGATTCTGGACCACAAACTCTGCGCGGAGCCAGCGCATCCCTTCGATGTCGTCGTAGTAGGGATGGAGCGTCTGCTCCTCCGGGCTGCTCGGGAACCGGTCGCCCTTCGCAAAGTTGCATCGCTCGCATACGGGAACCAGGTTGTCAGGAACGACCGAGAGGTACGTGTAGTGGCTCTTGGGCAGGTGGTGGTCGACTTGGCCCACCTTTGCTATCCCACACAGTGGGCACTTGGTACGCCGATTCAGGATGCTTTCGAACAGCGGGCGTCCGGGATGCTCAGTTCCCCTCAAGCGCTTCTCGTACATAGCGATCATCGCTTTGGTGGCAGGGTCGTCCTTGCTCGCTCCAGGTGGGTTGAAGGCCACCCGGTCCAGTTCATGCAAGGAAGCCGACTTGCACGCGGCGTCATAAAGTTCAGCAGCCCTGACCACTGGGTTCTCCATGGGTGAAAGGAGCGCCAGACTTGCAGGGCTGACCTTCGCGCTGATGCACAGCTGAAATGCCTCGCGCGCCGTGGTCTCTGGTGGAGTCAGGTGCAGCATCAGCCGCCGTTCCCATGCCGACGTGCTGCAATGCGGGCAAGTGCGCGACCCTCGGCCCCTAGTTTGCCATCGAGTTCCGCCAGGATCCCCTCGAACGAGAGTCCACGACTAGCCAGATCCTCGATCATCGCATGGAAACCCGTCTTGGTTACTTCTAGCGCGAAGATCTCCCTTGTGATCACACCCACGTTCTCGCCAAACGTCTCGATCTCGGGGTGGTCGACGCGAATATCGCTACCTACACGCCGTAGCGCCCAGACGGCCTCGGCGGGAACTTCCTGCAGGACGACCGGGGAATGGGTCGCAATGAGCGCAAGTCCATTGCGCTCAAACAAGAGTTCGGAGAGCACGCGGATGAAAGTCGAAAGCAGGGGCGGGTGTAGGTGGGCCTCGGGCTCGTCAATCAGGACGAGCGTTCGCTCAGTCGTGTGTTCCACCAGTCGTGCCAGGGTGAGGAGCACGATCTTGTGGCCCGAGCTGAGCGGAATGAAGAGATCAGCGGGATCCGGTCGCAGTGCTTCGTCGGCAGCGAGGCGTGAGATCTCCTGGTCTTGGAAGATGAGATCGGTGGCTTCGAGCCGCGCCAGAACCTGCTGCCAGCGTGCCGCCCTGGCCGGCCCGCCGGACATGCATGCCTTCACGGCCTCGACGAAGTCGCCGCTGAGCAACGACAGATCCTTGACTGGTGTCGTGCCGTTCTGCTTCAAACCGACGTACCGATAATCGACTGCCGCGCTCTTGTCGAGCGGCACCTGCGAGTCGAAGGCGCTGAATGACACTGCGACGAGGTTGGAGAAGGGGTGCTGTCGGTGCTCCCCGTGGTCCTCAAGCCGGCTGCCTGGCAGGTAGCCCTGCGGGGCCAGGACCGTTCGCGCGAGAGTGTCGAGGAGCCGGGTCTTACCCACACCGTTACTGCCGATCAGCGCATGGATATTGCTGGGCGGTTTGGCGTCGGGGTCGACTTTGAGGTTGATCTTCAGCGTGGGCCCGTCCTCGGTCGCATGCTCCTGCCGGTAGCGGACGTTGAACTCGGTCTGCGTCGGCCCGCCCTTGGCGATGCGGTTGAACTGGCCGCGTACTGTCGCCGGAGAGGTGTTCCGCAGGAGCGACTCCCTCATGACATCCTCCCCCTTTGCCTGGCTGAAGATGTCCAAGTCGTAGGCGGCGTCGCGCAGTGCCGTAAGGACTGATCGGCGCGTTTCGTCGTCGAAGCGGTCGCGAAGCGTGACGTAGAAGCTCTCGTCGCCGCCGAGCGAGAAATAGGTCTGGTCCAACGTCTCGAAGGTGTCGGGGACCTCTACGCGGCCGTGGCCCATGGCAATCTTCCCGATCCGGAGCAGGCCGACGTGGACCTGCTGCGTGCCGTTCGAACACCAAAGGTCGAACATCGTCTTGAAGTGGTAGTCGTCCCACAAGTCGATGGTCAGGAAGGCTCCTGGCGCGTCGCTGGGGGGCTTTCTGCGAGCGGGCAACTGGGTGAACAGCACTCAGCAAGGCTAGCGTCAGCGTCGGTTGGGCGGCGGTGCTTTCGGGCCCTGTGCCGAAGCTGGGCAGTCATCTACCAGGACCGTCCTCGGGTGACGTTGAAGGATGAAGGCCGTCACCGCGAGCCGGCGTCCGGGCGGAAAAGGTCAGCCCTTGCGACATAAATGTCGCAGAAGCTGACATTTCGTCGGGTTGTGTCCCCCCAGAGGGGACACAACCCGGCCCGGACGGCCCACCGGTCAGGTGATCCAGGGGCTGCGACATTCGATGTACGAGATCGGGAGAGCGTCGGGGA
>NZ_JBIVVI010000058.1:0-15562 GCF_044757675.1 Kitasatospora sp. NPDC091257 | reverse complement strand
GTACGACCGACCCCTCTACCGGACGGCCTCCAGGACCTCGCCGCAGCCCAGGGCCTCGGCGATCTCCTCCAGGGCGTCGCCCGGCACCGCGCCCTCGCCGCTGAGCGCGAGCAGGTCCTCGGAGGCGAGGCCGAACTCGGTGAGCAGGTGGGCGTCGCCCAGCGGGCCGACCGGGACGCCGCCGCGGGCGTCGGCGTCCTCCTCGTCCTGCTCCCCGGCCTCCTCGGTCTCGTCCAGCAGGTGGTCCAGGTCGCCGAACTCGCTCTCGCCGGCCTGGTCGACCAACTCGTCGGTGAGGACGGACCCGTAGGAGCTGCGGGCGGCCGCGGCGCCGTCCGACACGAAGATCCGCGGGTCCTCCTCGCCGTCCACGCGGACGACGGCGAACCAGGCGTCCTCCTGTTCGATGAAGATCAGGACGCTGTCGTCGTCCTGGGCGGAGTCGCGGGCCAGGTCGGCCAGATCGGCCAGGGTTTCGACGTCGTCGAGCTCCGTCTCGCTCACATCCCACCCGTCCTCAGTGCGAGCAAGCACTGCAGCGAAGTACGCCACCAGGGACACTCCCAAGATCATCGGTCTCGGCTGCCGGCGCGCACGGGCGACGCGAAAATCTGGCCGCCCCCGCACCAGGGGCGGTCCGCTTGTTCGGACCGTCCCATCGGAATCGTGACAGAAAGCCCGCCCTCGCGGGGGGTGTTCGGCAGCGCGTCTTCGCAGGTCGTGTCGGAAGGGCCGGGTGGCGGACGGCGAAGTCGGGCGTGGCGGTCCGAAGCCGGTCGAAATTTGCTCCGAACGCCCGCCGGGGGCCGCCTCGGGCCGTTTTCGGGTCCGCGCCCGGGGTCCGCCCCCGGGCGCGCGGCGCGGCGGCGCGGGGCCGTCCGGGCCTTGTCAGATCCGGAAGGTTCGCATCCGCATGGCCTCGCGCATCCGTCGCTCCTTGGTCCGCCGGGGCTGGACCCGCTCCCGCAGCTCGCGCGCCTCGGTGAGTTCGCGCAGGAAGACGGCCCGCCGCCTGCGGCGCTCCGCCTCGGTCTCGGGGTGGTCGTACGGCGGGCCCGGGCTCCGGCCCGACCCGTCGACGGGCTCGTCCATCGAGCCGTCCCCGGCGTTCGGGTTGCTCGTCATAAGACGTGACATTCCCAGAACGGCCCGGTTGATACCACAGGAGGCACTTCCGTCCGGACATTCGCGACAGGTCACGGCGTGTCACGGGCGCGTCACCCGGACCGTCGCCCGGCTGGGGCACGGCGGGTCGTACACCCGTCCAGACCCGGGCTAACCTCGACACATGCGTCTCCACGTCGTCGACCACCCCCTGGTCGCCCACAAGCTCTCCACCCTGCGCGACGAGCGCACCGACTCGCCGACCTTCCGTCGCCTGACCGACGAGCTGGTGACCCTCCTCGCCTACGAGGCCACCCGCGACGTCCGCACCGACGAGGTGGAGATCACCACGCCCGTCGCGGTCACGCTGGGTACCCGGCTCAGCTACCCGCGCCCGCTGGTGGTCCCGATCCTGCGGGCCGGCCTCGGCATGCTGGACGGGATGACCCGCCTGCTGCCGACCGCCGAGGTGGGCTTCCTCGGCATGGTCCGCAACGAGGAGACCCTGGAGGCCTCCACCTACGCCACCCGGATGCCGGACGACCTCTCCGGCCGCCAGGTCTACGTGCTCGACCCGATGCTGGCCACCGGCGGCACCCTGGTCGCCGCGATCAGGATGCTGATCGAGCGCGGTGCCACCGACGTCACCGCCGTGGTGCTGCTGGCCGCGCCCGAGGGCGTCGAGGTGATGGAGCGGGAGCTGGCAGGTCTGCCGGTCACCGTGGTCACCGCCGCCGTTGACGAGCGGCTCAACGAGAACGGCTACATCGTCCCCGGCCTGGGCGACGGTGACCGCGGGGGCCGGCTTGGCGTTCGACGCCTTGCCGTCGTCCAGCTTCTTCATCAGCACCACACCGCCCGCGGTGCCGCCGACCGCCATCACCAGGGCGACGGTGAGCAGCACCTTCCAGGACACCCCGCCCTTGCGCGCGGGCGCGGGCGCGGGCTCCGGTGCGGGCACGGGCGCCGGGGCGGCGGTCACCGCCGGGCCGGGCGGCGGGGTGTCGTGGGACGGCGGCTCCGGCCGGTGGAACCCGACGGTCGGCGGGGTGGGCAGCACCGGTGCGGTCGGCGACTCGGTGGGCGGCTGCGGGGCGCCGTACGAGCCGACCGGCGGCGGCGCGAAGCCGGACGGGGGCGTCGCCGGCTGCTGCGGGTGGGCCGCGGTGGCCGGGTGGGTCGGCGCGCCGGCGGGCGGCGGGGGAACGGCCGGCATCGCGGGCAGCGGGGTCGGCGGGGTGGCGGGCGCGGCCGGCAGCGGGGTCGGCGGGGTCCTGGGAAGGTCCGAGCGGCGGGTGATCTCGGTGCTGACCTCGCGCGGCAGCCAGTCGTCGCCGAACCGCAGCTGGCCGCCGACCTCCGGGTGGTTGCGGGCGACCTGGATGATCTCGGCGGGCGTGGGGCGGTCCTCCGGGGACTTCGCCAGGCAGCGCTGGATCAGTTCGCGCAGGTCGGCCGGGACGGCGGTGAGGTCCGCCTCCTCGTGCACCACCCGGTAGAGCACCGCGGTGTCCGGGCCGTCGCCGAACGGCGCGGTGCCGCCGGCCACGTACGCGGCCAGGGCGCCGAGCGCGAAGACGTCGGTGGCCGGGGTGACCGGGCGGCCCTGGGCCTGCTCGGGGGACATGAAGGCGGGGGAGCCGATCCGGTAGCCGGTGCCGGTCAGCGCGGTGGCGTCGGCGGCCCGGGCGATGCCGAAGTCGATCACCCGCGGGCCGTCCCCGGCGACCAGCACATTGGCGGGCTTGAGGTCGCGGTGGACCACCTCGACGCTGTGGATCGCCTGGAGGGCCTCGGCGATGCCGCCCATCAGCAGCAGTACGGTGCGCACCGGCAGGGCGCCGTTCTCGCGCACCACCTGCTGCAGGGACGGCCCCGGGACGTACGCGGTGACCAGCCAGGGGGCGTCGCCGTCCAGGCCGCCGGAGTCGATCACCTGCGCGGTGTAGAGCCCGTGGATGCGCTGGGCGCTGCTGACCTCCTGGGCGAAGCGGCGGCGGAACTCGCCGTCCTCGGCGAACTCCGGGCGCACCACCTTGAGTGCCACCGGGCGCCCGCCCGGGGTGTAGGAGAGGTAGACCCGGCCCATGCCGCCGGCGCCCAGCCGGGCGAACAGCCGGTAGCCGCCGACCTCCCGGGGGTCGTCCGGGAGGAGCGGCTGGAAGACCGGAGGAAGCTTTCCGGCGTCCCGAGGCGTGTCGGCGGTCATGCGGTGATCCCCCTGGGAGAGCGGTGAGGCGGTACGGCCGCTGCGGCCGGGCGCGTGGACGGGCGCCCGGTCGCCGGACGGCGAGCCATAACCTATCGATCCGTCAGGAGTCCGCGCACGGCGGCTCCGGATTGGTTGCAGAGCTGGAACCGAACGGGCGGCGGGCACCAACGCCCGTGGCCCCGCCCTCCCGAAGGGGAGGACGGGGCCACGGGCGTTCGGACCGCGGGGCTTCGGCGCGTCAGAGCGCGAAGACCTCCTCGACCAGTGCCTGCTGCTCGGCGGCGTGCCGCTTGGCCGAGCCGACCGCCGGGGACGAGGCCGCCGTGCGGGCGACCCGGCGCAGCCGGGCGTCGCCGCCGGTGCGGCCGATGACGACCTGGAGGTGGTCCACCAGGTTCATCGCGATGAACGGCCAGGCGCCCTGGTTGGCCGGCTCCTCCTGCGCCCAGACGAACTGGACGTTGTCGCCGTAGCGGGCCAGCTCCTCCTGGAGCTCGGCCACCGGCAGCGGGTAGAGCCGCTCGACCCGGACGATCGCGGTGTCGGTGACGCCGCGCTCGGTGCGGGCGGCCGCCAGGTCGTAGTAGAACTTGCCGGCGGTGATGACCACCTTGCGGACCTGCGCCGGGTCGACGGTGGAGTCGCCGATGACCGGGCGGAACGAGCCGGACAGGAACTCCTCGGTCGCACTCGCCGCGGCCTTCAGACGCAGCATCGACTTCGGGGTGAAGACGACCAGCGGCTTGTGGTGCGGGTTGTGCGCCTGCCAGCGCAGCAGGTGGAAGTAGTTCGACGGCAGCGTCGGCATGGCGACCGTCATGTTGTTCTGCGCGCACAGCTGGAGGAAGCGCTCCGGGCGGGCGGACGAGTGGTCCGGGCCCTGGCCCTCGTAGCCGTGCGGCAGCAGCAGGGTGACGCCGGAGTGCTGGCCCCACTTCTGCTCGGCGGAGGCGATGTACTCGTCCACCACGGTCTGCGCGCCGTTGACGAAGTCGCCGAACTGCGCCTCCCACATGACCAGCGCGTTCGGGCGGGTCAGCGAGTAGCCGTACTCGAAGCCCATGGCCGCGTACTCCGACAGCAGGCTGTCGTAGACGGTGTAACGGGCCTGGTCCTCGGTGAGGTACTGCAGCGGGGTGTAGTCCTCGCCGGTCTTGCGGTCGATCAGGACGGCGTGCCGCTGGCCGAAGGTGCCGCGGCGGCTGTCCTGGCCGGCCAGGCGGACCGGGTGTCCCTCCATGAGCAGCGAGCCGATGGCGAGGGTCTCGCCCATCGCCCAGTCGATGGTGTTGTCCTCGACCGAGCCGGCGCGGCGCTGGAGCTGGGGCAGCAGGCGCGGGTGGACGGTCAGCCAGTCCGGGTGGTTGACCTGGGAGGCGGCGATCCGCTTGACCATCTCCTGGGAGATGCCGGTCCGGATGGAGACCGGGAAGTCGGCGACCGGCTTGCCCGTGGTGGTGTCGGCCGGTGCCTGGGCCGCGTCGCGGACCTCGGCGAAGACCTTCTCCAGCTGGCCCTGGAAGTCCTGGAGCGCCTGCTCCGCCTCTTCCATGGTGATGTCGCCGCGACCGATCAGGCCCTCGGTATACAGCTTGCGCACCGAGCGCTTCTTGTCGATCAGGTCGTACATCAGCGGCTGGGTGAACGACGGGTTGTCGGCCTCGTTGTGACCGCGGCGGCGGTAGCAGATGAGGTCGATCACCACGTCCTTGTGGAACTCCTGGCGGAACTCGAAGGCGAGCCGCGCGACGCGGACCACGGCCTCCGGGTCGTCGCCGTTCACGTGGAAGATCGGGGCCTCGATCATGCGCGCCACGTCGGTGCAGTACATCGAGGAGCGCGAGGACGCCGGGGCGGCGGTGAAGCCGACCTGGTTGTTCACCACGACGTGCACGGTGCCGCCGGTGCGGTAGCCGCGCAGCTGCGACATGTTCAGGGTCTCCGCGACGACGCCCTGGCCGGCGAAGGCCGCGTCACCGTGGATCTGGATCGGGAGCACCGGGAAGGTGGTGCCGCCCTGGTCCAGGATGTCCTGCTTGGCGCGGGCGATGCCCTCGACGACCGGGTCGACCGTCTCCAGGTGGGAGGGGTTCGCGGCGAGCGAGACCTTGATGGTCTCGCCGTCCAGGCCGGTGAAGGTGCCCTCGGAGCCCAGGTGGTACTTGACGTCACCGGAGCCGTGCATCGACTTCGGGTCGAGGTTGCCCTCGAACTCGCCGAAGATCTTGCCGTACGGCTTGCCGACGATGTTGGCGAGCACGTTCAGGCGGCCGCGGTGGGCCATGCCGATGACGGCCTCGTCGAGGCGGTGCTCGGCGGCGGCGTCGATGGTCGCGTCCAGCAGCGCGATCAGCGACTCACCGCCCTCCAGCGAGAAGCGCTTCTGCCCGACGTACTTGGTCTGCAGGAAGGTCTCGAAGGCCTCGGCCGAGTTCAGCCGGCGCAGGATCCGCAGCTGCTCCTCGCGCTCGGGCTTCGCGTACGGCTTCTCCAGGCGCTCCTGCAGCCACTTGCGCTGCTTCGGGTCCTGGATGTGCATGTACTCGATGCCGACGGTGCGGCAGTAGGTGTTGCGCAGCAGGCCGAGGATGTCGCGGAGCTTCATCATCTTCTGGCTGCCGAAACCGCCGACCGCGAACTCGCGCTCCAGGTCCCACAGGGTGAGGCCGTGGGTGGTGACGTCCAGGTCGGGGTGCTTGCGCTGCTTGTACTCCAGCGGGTCGGTGTCGGCCATCAGGTGGCCGCGGACCCGGTAGGAGTGGATCAGCTCCATGACGCGGGCGGTCTTGTTGACCTCGTCGTCGTGGGTGGTGGCGACGTCGGTCGCCCAGCGGACCGGCTCGTACGGGATCCGCAGCGACTCGAAGATCTCGTCGTAGAAGCCGTTCTCGCCGAGCAGCAGGCGGTGGATCTCGCGCAGGAACTCGCCGGACGCCGCGCCCTGGATGACGCGGTGGTCGTAGGTCGAGGTCAGCGTCATGATCTTGGAGACGCCCAGGCGGGACAGGGTCTCCGGGGCGGAGCCCTGGAACTCGGCCGGGTACTCCATGGCGCCGACGCCGACGATGGTGCCCTGGTTCTGCATCAGGCGCGGCACGGAGTGCACGGTGCCGATGCCGCCGGGGTTGGTCAGCGAGACCGTGACGCCGGTGAAGTCGTCCATGGTCAGCTTGTTGGCGCGGGCCCGGCGGACGATGTCCTCGTAGGCCTGCCAGAAGCCGAAGAAGTCGAGCGTCTCGGCCTTCTTGATGGCCGCGACGACCAGCTGGCGGTCGCCGTTCGGCTTGACCAGGTCGATGGCCAGACCGAGGTTGACGTGCTCCGGCTTGACCAGGAAGGCCTTGCCGTTCTCCACCTTGTAGCTGTAGTTCATGCCCGGGGCGGCCTTGATGGCCTGGACCAGGGCGTAGCCGATCAGGTGGGTGAACGAGACCTTGCCGCCGCGGGCGCGCTGCAGGTGGTTGTTGATGACGATGCGGTTGTCGATCAACAGCTTCGCCGGCACGGCGCGGACCGAGGTCGCGGTCGGCACCTCCAGCGAGGCGTCCATGTTGGTGGCGACGGCCTTCGCCGGGCCGCGCAGCTGGATCAGCTCGGGGCCGGCGGTGGCGGCGGCCGCGGCCGGCGCCGGGGCGGCGGCCTTGGGAGCCGGGGGCGCGGCGGGCGCGGCGGCGAGCGGAGCCGGAGCGGCGGCCGGGGCCGGGGCGGCCGGAGCAGCCGGGGCGGCGGCGGGCGCGGCCGGAGCAGCAGCGGGCGCGGGGGCAGCGGCAGGGGTCGGCGCGGAGCCGGCCTGGGTCGCGGCCTGGGTCACTGGGGTCACCTCGGTACCGGGCTTGTAGTCGGCGAAAAAGTCCCACCAGGCTCGGTCGACCGAGTTCGGGTCCTGGAGGTACTGCTGGTAGATCTCGTCGACGAGCCACTCATTGGGGCCGAAGCCAGTGGAGCTTGCCGAGCTGTTGGGGGTTTCAGGGGACTGTGGCGACACGGCGGCAACCGCCCTCTTCCGCTTCCTTTTGGGATGTTTGGACAGCGGGGATTAAGGCTACGCCCCTGACCAGTGATCGCGCAGTCCCCGGGGCCCAGGCGTCGCCCAGATCACAGTGCTGACCTGCACTTTGGCTGAAAAAGTGCGTTAGAAAGCCGCATCTGAGGGGAACCGATCGGTGCCGATCCGTGGGCATAGTAGGACCAAACCGGACAAAAACTCGGTCGAATCCTCTAACGATCTTCGTATGCCTCTGTGTCGGATCTGTGACAAATGTCCCGACCGTCACCTGGGCGCGGTCCGGGCAGCCGGACCTCGATCCGGCAGCCGCGCGGGGACTCGGCCACCGCGATCCGCCCGCCGTGCAGGTCCACCGCCCAGCGGGCGATGGCCAGACCCAGTCCGGTGCCGCCGTCCGCCCCCGGTCCGGCGGCGGTCGCGGTGCCGCTGCGGCTGAACCGGTCGAAGACCCGGGTGCGGTCGGCCGGCGGGATGCCGGGGCCCTCGTCCTCGACCTCCAGCAGCAGGCCGCCCTCCTCGCCCTCCGGTCTCGCCCGCACCGTCACGGTGCCGCCGGGCGGGGAGTGCTTGCAGGCGTTGTCGACCAGGTTGGCGACCACCTGGTGGAGCCGTTCCGGGTCCGCCACGCCGGTCAGGCCGGTGGGGCTGACCTCCAGGGCCAGCCGGACGTCCCCGCGCCGGGAGAAGGCGCCGCCGGCCGTGGCGCCGTCCACGGTGACCCCGCGCAGCACGCCGTCCAGGAACTCGCGCACCTCGAAGGGGCGGGCGTCCAGGTCGACCACGCCGTCGTCGATCTTGGAGAGGTCGAGCAGGTGGGTGACCAGCCGGCCGAGCCGCTCGGTCTGCTCCAGCGCCGCTCCCAGGGTGGCCGGATTGGGCTGGACGACGCCGTCCACCACGTTCTCCAGGACGGCGCGCAGCGCGGCGATCGGCGTGCGCAGTTCGTGCGACACGTTGGCGACCAGCTCCCGGCGGTGCCGGTCGGCGGCCTGGAGGTCGGCGGCCATGGCGTTGAACGCGGCCGCCAGCTCGCCGATCTCGTCGCGCGAGCCCGCCTCGACCCGGCGGGTGTAGTCCCCGGAGGCCATCGCGCGGGCGGCGGCCGTCATCTCGCGCAGGGGGGCGGTGAGCCCGTGCGCGAGGAACTGCATGAAGAGCAGCGAGGCGATCATGGAGAAGACCATGATGATCCGGATCTGGGTCTCGGACCGGATCGCCACGACCACCATCCCGGTGGCCAGGAACACGGAGACGATCACGAGCAGGGTGAGTTTGCCCTTGATCGAGCGGACCGGATCGAGCGGCCGGATGTCGGCCCAGACCCGGCGGGCGGCGCGGGCGGCCAGGTTCTGCTGCCGCGTGCCGTCGGATTCCCCGTTGCGTTGCTGTGGAAAGGTCATTGTCCCCTGTGGTCCCCGCGTCGTCCCCCCGCGTGGTGGCACGGCGTCGTCCGGACACGGGCCCCCCGGTGGCCCGTCGCCCGATCGATGCCGTCAGGAGAGCGGGGCCTCCAGGGCGTAGCCGACTCCGTGGACGGTGCGGATCCAGCTGGCGCCGATCTTCCGGCGCAGCGCCTTGACGTGGCTGTCCACCGTGCGGGTGCCGGACGCGTCGGTCCAGTCCCAGACCTCGGCCAGCAGCTGCTCGCGGGTGAGCACGGCGCGCGGCTGGGCGGCCAGGCAGGCGAGCAGGTCGAACTCGGTCGGCGTCAGGTGGACGTCGCCCGAGGCCAGCCGGACCCGGCGCTGCACGTGGTCGATCTCCAGCTCGCCGAACCGCAGGCTGCCCAGTGCGGGCGTGCGGGCGGCCTGCTGGGCGCGCTCGACGCGGCGCAGCAGGACGTTGACGCGGGCGGCCAGTTCGCGCATCGAGAACGGCTTGGTCATGTAGTCGTCCGCGCCCACGCCGAGGCCGACCAGCAGGTCCGTCTCGTCGTCGCGGGCGGTCAGCATGAGCACCGGCACCGGGCGCTGGGCCTGGATCCGGCGGCACACCTCCAGCCCGTCGAAGCCGGGCAGCATGATGTCGAGGACCACCAGGTCCGGCTGCCAGGTGTGGAACCCGTCGACCGCGCCGGGGCCGTCGTGGGCCACGGCGACCTTGAAGCCCTCGGCGCCCAGCCGGGCGGCGATCGACTCGGCGATCGTGGGCTCGTCCTCCACCACCAGGACTCTGCGCTGGCTGCTCACAGTGCCACCGGTGTTGTGGTTGTCCTGCTGAATTTCTGTCACGGTCACGCCACCGCCCCCAGGGCTGCGGGCCGGCCACCTGTGGGGATGGCGGGGCTCCGCTCGTAGTCTTGTTCCGTCGTGGACTGTGCCGGGTCCGCCGTCCCGTCGCGCGATCGGGAGCCGAGGACGGATGGTCGGCCGCCCACTTCTCCCGCGCACTTCGCAGCGTACGGACAGCGGATGCTTCCCGGCAGGTGGACCGGACGTTTCCGGCCCGTGGGCCGGCTGTCGGGCCGCCCTCGGACCCACTGCACGAGTGGGCACGGGCCGATACCTTACCCGGCGAATTTTCACTGCGTAACGGTACGTATGCAGTTCAGTTGACGCCAAGTCGCCGGTCAGAGGCCCTGCTGCCGCGTTGCGGGGGAGAAGGTCTGGACCAATGTCGGGAATCCCGCCGTCCGCTACGGCGGTGTTCTTCACGGGCTTTTCCCAGGTGCCTCTCAGAACCTCGACGTACCGTGGCCACGACAACACCCGACCGGGCGGAACCCGCGGCGCGCGCCGGTACGTTGGGCCCGGGTGGGGAGCCGGTGGCTGCGGCGTGGAGCGGAGGCGGCATGGCGGGACTCGGACGGAGTGCCGACGGGTGCGGAGGCGCGGGAGCGCCCTACGGAATGCTCCGCCTCGGGCTGCGCACCGGCGTCCTCCAGTGGCTGCTGGAGCGGGTGCCGACACCCCGGAGCACGCCCTTCACGCTCGGGTACCTCGCCGTCGTGGGCGCCACCACGACCTTCGCCGGGCTCGCCGACCCGGAACTCGTCCAGCGGCTGCAGGAGGCCTCCAGCTCGGACGGGCACAACCTGCTCCAGCATCCTTTGCGTGCTCTTGTGCTGAGCGGATTCTGGGTGGCCGGCGAGGTGTGGATGCCCTACCTGTGGGGATTCGCCCTCACCCTCGCCCCGCTGGAGCGCAGGGTCGGTCCGGCCCGGGCGGCGGCGGTGTTCGCGGTCGGGCACGTCGCGGCCACGCTGCTCTCCCAGGGAGTGGTGATCACCGCGGTGGAGACCGGGCGGATGGCGCCCGAGGCGATGGACCACCTGGACATCGGGGTCAGCTACGGCGTGCTCGCCTGCCTGGGCGCGGTGGCCGGGCTGCTCTCCTGGCGCGGGCGGCTGCTCGCGCTGGGCGGCGCGGGGCTGATGATCGCCCAGCAGATCGCCACCGACAAGGACGTGATCACGGGGGTGGGGCACCCGGCCGCGGTGCTCACCGGGGTCGCGCTGTGGCGCTGGCTGCGCCGGGTCGAGCGGCGCCCGCCCCGGCCGCGTCCGGCCGTCGCGGCGGCCGCCGGCGGTGCGCCCGCGCGGGTGTGGACGGCGCGTTGACGCCGCCGGCCGGCCGGGGCCGTCCGGGCCCCGGGGGCCTCGTGCCGGGATTCCCCGAGGTGCGCCCACCCCTCTCTTGACGGAGTCGGGCGCGGGCTTCCCGGCCCGATGCGTGTTCGCTCACGGCGAACAGAGGGCCGGGAACATCCGGCGGCCGCCAAGCCTTAGTCAGGTCGACTCAAGTTCACTGACTGGGGAGAGATCATGGCATCGACGTCCACACCGCTCACCCTGCCCGTGCTGCCGCTCGACGACGAGGTCGTCCTGCCGGGCATGGTCGTGCCGCTGGACCTGAAGGACGCCGAGGTGCGCGCCGCGGTCGAGGCCGCCCGGGCCGCCGCCACCGGCACCGCCAAGCCGCAGGTCCTGCTGGTCCCGCGGGTGGACGGCTCGTACGCGGCGGCCGGCACCCTGGCCACCGTGGAGCAGGTCGGCCGGCTGGCGGACGGCGATCCGGCGGCGCTGGTGCGCGCCGTGCGCCGGGTCCGGATCGGCGCCGGCACCACCGGCCCCGGCGCCGCCCTCTGGGTGGAGACCACGCCGTTCCGGGAGTCCTCGGTGGGCACTCCGGTGGCCGGCCGGGCCGCCGAGCTGGTCAAGGAGTACAAGGCGCTGTCCACCCAGTGGCTGCGCAAGCGCGGCGCCTGGCAGATCGTCGACCGGGTGGCGCAGATCGAGGGCGTCGGCGAGCTCGCCGACAACATCGGCTACGCGCCCTTCGCCACCGCCGAGCAGAAGCTCAAGGTGCTGCTGGAGGCCGACCAGGTCGCCCGACTGGAGTACGCGCTCACCCTGCTGCGCGACCACCTCGCCGAGGAGGAGGTCAACGACACCATCCGCAAGGACGTCGAGGAGGGCGTGGCCAAGCAGCAGAAGGAGTTCCTGCTCCGCCGCCAGCTGGAGGCCGTCCGCAAGGAACTGGCCGAGCTGAACGGCGAGGCGGCCGACGAGGAGGGCGACTACCGCGCCCGGGTCGAGGCCGCCGACCTGCCCGAGAAGGTCCGCGAGGCCGCGCTCAAGGAGGTCGACAAGCTGGAGCGCTCCTCCGACCAGTCGCCCGAGGGCTCCTGGATCCGGACCTGGCTGGACACCGTCCTGGAACTGCCCTGGAGCGAGCGCACCGAGGACGAGTACGACATCGCCGGCGCCCGCGCGGTGCTGGACGCCGACCACACGGGCCTCGACGACGTGAAGGACCGCATCGTCGAGTACCTGGCCGTCCGCAAGCGCCGGGCCGACCAGGGGCTCGGGCCGGTCGGCGGCCCGCGGGACGGGCAGCGCGGAGCGCTTCCCACGAGCGGTACCGGTGGGCGACGGGCGGGCGGCGCGGTGCTGGCCCTGGTCGGCCCGCCCGGCGTCGGCAAGACCTCGCTCGGCGAGTCGGTGGCCCGCGCCATGGGCCGCAAGTTCGTCCGGGTCGCGCTCGGCGGCGTCCGGGACGAGGCGGAGATCCGCGGCCACCGGCGCACCTACGTCGGCGCGCTGCCCGGCCGGCTGGTGCGGGCGATCAAGGAGGCCGGCTCGATGAACCCGGTCGTCCTGCTCGACGAGATCGACAAGGTCGGCTCCGATTACCGGGGCGACCCGGCCGCCGCCCTGCTGGAGGTGCTGGACCCGGCGCAGAACCACACCTTCCGGGACCACTACCTGGAGGTCGAGCTCGACCTCTCCGACGTCGTCTTCCTCGCCACCGCCAACGTGCTGGAGGCCATCCCCGAGCCGCTGCTCGACCGGATGGAGCTGGTCCGGCTGGACGGCTACACCGAGGACGAGAAGGTCGCCATCGCCCGCGACCACCTGCTCCCGCGCCAGCTGGAGAAGGCGGGTCTCGGCGGCGGGCAGGTCACCGTGGACGAATCGGCGCTGCGCAGCCTCGCCGGGGAGTACACCCGGGAGGCGGGCGTGCGCACCCTGGAGCGCTCGATCGCCCGGGTGCTGCGCAGGATCGCCGCGCAGGCCGAACTGGGCGAGCGCGAGCTGCCCGCCCAGGTCGGCCCGCAGGACCTGCGCGCCCTGATCGGCCGGCCGCACCACGTGCCGGAGTCCGCCCAGGAGCCGGCCGAGCGCCGCACCGCCGTCCCCGGCGTGGCCACCGGCCTCGCGGTGACCGGCGCCGGCGGCGACGTCCTCTACATCGAGGCCTCGCTGGCCGACGCCGAGACCGGCGGCACCGGGCTGACCCTCACCGGACAGCTGGGCGACGTGATGAAGGAGTCCGCGCACATCGCGCTCTCCTACCTGCGCTCGCGCGGCGCCGAGCTGGAGCTGCCGGTCACCTCGCTGCGGGACCGCGGCGTGCACCTGCACATCCCGGCCGGGGCCGTCCCCAAGGACGGGCCGAGCGCCGGCATCACCATGACCACGGCGCTGGCCTCGCTGCTCTCGGGCCGCAGGGTGCGCACCGACGTGGCGATGACCGGCGAGGTGTCGCTGACCGGGCGGGTGCTGCCGATCGGCGGGGTGAAGCAGAAGCTGCTCGCCGCCGACCGGGCCGGGGTCACCACGGTGATCATCCCCAGGCGCAACGAGGCCGACCTGGACGACGTCCCGGCCGAGGTGCTGGAGCGGCTCACCGTCCACCCGGTGGCGGACGTGCGGGAGGTGCTGGAGCTGGCGCTGGAGCCGGCCGGGGCCACGGTGCTGGTGGCCGCCTGACCGCCGGCCCGGGCCACGCGCCGGCGCTCCGGGAGCCGCCGGTCCGACGGCCGCCGGCGACCCGAACGGGCCACCGGCGATCTGAAGGGCCGGCGGCACCCCCGCGTGCGAGACTGCGGAGATGCCGTCCCCCACGCAGCGCGCCCTGGCCCGGGTGCCCGACCGGCTGCGCCCCTTCCTGGTGCGCCACCGCCGGCTGGTGAAGTTCCTGCTGGTCGGGAGCGGCTGCTTCGTGCTCACCACGGTGATCGACTTCGAGCTCAAGTTCACGGTGCTGGAGCACAAACCGGTGGTCGCGCTGACCGTGGCGACCGTGATCGGCACCGTCGTCTCGTACGTGCTGAACCGCCGCTGGGCCTTCCGGGCCGCCGGCCACAAGCGCGAGGTGCTGATGTTCGTCCTGGTCAGCGCCGTGGCGATCGCCGTCAACGACGTGCCGCTGGTGGTCTCCCGCTACCTCCTGGACCTGCGCGAGCCGTACATCGGGCCCTTCGAGCAGGAGGTCGCGGACTTCCTCAGCGGGATGGTCGTCGGCACCTTCGTGGCGATGCTGTTCCGCTACCGGGCGATGCGCCGGTGGGTCTTCGTCCCGCCCGCCGGGCGGACCCGGGCCGAGCCCGTCCCGGTGCCGACGACGGTGCCCCCGGAACCCGACTACGCTGCACCCGGGATGCCACCGGATGTGCCGTAAAGGGACGAGGTGAGCCTTATGCGTGAGCCGGACCCGGTCCGGACCGGGCCCGCCAGCCAGCAGGGGATGCGCCGGGCCAACCTGGCCCTGGTGCTCGGGACGATCGCGGGCGGACCGCGCTCGCGCGCGGAGGTGGCCGCCGGGACCGGCCTGACCAGGGCCGCCGTCTCCTCGCTCGCCGAACAGCTGATCGCCGCCGGCCTGGTGGTCGAGGAGGGCCCCGCCGCGCCCAGCGGCAAGGTCGGCCGTCCCGGCACCGCGCTCGGCCTCAACCCGGACGGGCCCGGCGGCCTCGGCGCCGAGATCGGGGTGCGCCACCTGGGCGCCTGCGTGGTGGACCTGCGCGGGGAGGTCCGCGCCTGGCGGCGCCGGGAGGTCACCAACCACGGGCGCGAGCCCGCCGCCGTGATGGCCGACCTCGCCCACCTGCTGCACGAGGCCGTCACCGAGTCGGGGCTGCGCCCGGCCGGGCTCACCCTGGCCGTGCCCGGGCTGGTCGGCGGCTCCGGCGGGGTGCTCCAGCGGGCCGCCAACCTGGACTGGCAGGACGTCCCGCTGGCCGCCGCACTGCGCCCGGCGCTGCGGACCGCCGGCGGCGGCCTGGCCGGGCTGCCGATCGAGGCGGACAACGAGGCCAACCTCGGCGGACTGGCCGAGCGCTGGCTGGGCGCGGGCCCGGACGACTTCCTGTACGTCTCCGCCGAGGCCGGGGTGGGCGCGGCGATCGTGGTCGGCGGCCGGCTGCTGCGCGGGGCCGGCGGCTTCGCCGGCGAGTTCGGCCACGTGCCGGTCCACCCCGACGGGCCGCGCTGCGCCTGCGGGGCGAACGGCTGCCTGGAGCAGTACGCGGGCGAGGCGGCGGTGCTGCGGGCGGCCGGTCTGACCGGAGCCCGGGGCGACTGGGTGGCGCTGCTCGCCGACCGGGCCGGGGCCGGGGAGCGGGCCGCCCTCGCGGCGCTGGCCGGGGCCGGTGCCGCGCTCGGCACCGCGGCCGCCGGCGCGGTCAACCTGCTGGACCCGGCCGAGGTGGTGCTGGGCGGCGGCTACGCCCGGCTGGCGCCCTGGCTGCTGCCCGCGATGCGGGCCGAACTGGCCGCCCGGGTGACGGTGCGGCCCTGGTCGGAGGACCGGCTGACGGTCTCCCGGCTGGGCCGCCGGGGCCCGCTGCTGGGCGCGGCGGCGCGGGTCGTCCGGGCCATCGTGGCCGATCCGGGGCCGCTTGCGGCGGGGTGAGAGCCGTCCGGGCCGTCGTGGCCGACCCGGCCGACCCGGCCGACCCTGCGGGGCGCGCCGGGCCCCGGAACACGCGCCGGGCCCCCGGCCGTGGTGGCCGGG
>NZ_JBIVVI010000057.1:0-15577 GCF_044757675.1 Kitasatospora sp. NPDC091257 | reverse complement strand
CCCGTCCGAGCACTACCCCCAATGGGGTCTGGACGGACGGGACTTCGGCGGCATGCTGACGATGGACGACCGCTTCCCGCCCCAGGTGCCGCCGCACTGGCTGCCGTACTTCGCGGTCGCCGACGTCGACAACACCGTCGGTCGGGCGACGGCGCTCGGCGGGGACGTCCTGATGCCCGCCACCGGACTGCCGGGGGGACGGCGGATCGCCGTGCTGCGCGACCCCCAGGGCGCCGCGTTCGGGGTCTACGCCGCCGGCGCCGAGGGCTGACCGGCCCGCCGGGCGACGCGCGAGCGCCGCCACCCGGCCACGGCCACCAGCGCCGCCCCCGCCGTGACCAGCAGCGCCCCGAGCGGCACCACGTCGCCGATCCGGTCGTACCAGGTCAGGGTTCCGGGCGCGGTGAGCGGCAGCCGGACGCTCAGCGCGCCGGTGCCGCCGGTGCCGCCGGTGCCGCCGGTGCCGAGCCGGGCGAGCTCCCGGCCCTGGGCGTCGAAGGCGGCCGAGACCCCGGTCAGCGAACCCTGCACGGCCGGACGCCCCGTCTCGGCGGCCCGGATCGCCGCCAGCGAGACGTGCTGCTCGGGCGCCCAGGTGCGCTGGAAGGTCGAGGTCGAGGACTGGTAGACCAGCACCCGGGCGCCGTCCCGGGCGGCGGTGCGGGCCATGTCGGGGAAGGCCGACTCGAAGCAGATCAGCGCCCCGACGGGCAGCGGCACGCCTGCCCGGTCGGTGGCGGGCAGGACGTGGAAGGACGTGCCGGGCGCCCGGTTCTCGCCCGCCGCCCGGCTGACCCCGGCTATCCAGCCGAGCGCCGGCCGCAGCGGGATGTACTCGCCGAACGGCACCAGCCGGATCTTGCGGTAGCGGTCCACCACGCCGGCGGGGGAGACCAGTACCGCGTCCTTGGAGATCCGCCCGTCCGCCTTGCGCGCGTCCTCCCCGGCGACGACCTCGGCGCCGGTGGTCGCGGCGAGCCCGCGCAGCGTGTCCAGCGCGGCCGGGTCGCGGTCCAGGTCGGCGGTGGTGCTGCTCTCGCCCCACACGACCAGGTCCACCGGCTGCCCGACGAGTCCGGCCGTGATCCGCGCGCTCGCCTCGAACCGGGCCTTGGGGTCCTCCACGATGCCGGGCTGGACCAGTGCCACGGTCGCGGCCCCGTCCCTGGCGGGCGCCTCGCGCAGTGCGAACAGCAGCGGGCCGGAGGCCAGCACCAGCACGACGGAGCCGGCGGCGACGGCCCGCGGCCGCCGGTGCACCGCGGTCAGCGCGATCAGCACCCCGGTGTTCACCGCCGCCACCGCCGCACTGACCAGCCAGATCCCGCCGGCCGAGGCCAGGGCGAGGATCGCCGGGTGCCGCCACTGGGTGGCGCCGAGCAGCGCCCACGGGCCGCCGAGCGCGGGCCAGGACCGCGCGTACTCGGTGGTCACCCAGACCGCGGGGACGACCAGGAGCGCCAGGAGCGCCCGCCGGGCGGAGAGCCGGGGGTGCAGCAGCCGGTGCACGGTGTACCCGACGCCGCTCTGGAGCGCCCCGAGCAGCACCGCGAGCACCGGCAGCCCCGGCCCGATGGACGGGACCAGCCAGGACATCGCCGCGAGGATGAACCCCGCCCCGAACCACCAGCCGCGCACCGCCGCCTCCCGGCCCGACGGCGCCCGCTGCATCAGCAGCAGCCCGGGCACCAGCGCGATCCACGCCAGCCACGCCTGCCCGGGTTCGGGGAAGGCGAGCACCGGAACCGCTCCGGCCGCCAGCGCACCGATCCGCCCCCGGTACCGGTGCGGCGCGTGCGGCTCCCGCCCCTCGGTGGGGGTCGTGGTCGTCGTGGTCGGAGCAGGGCTGGTGGGAGCGGTGCGGCGCGACATGCCCCGTATTGTCCGCTCGGACCGCCCTCGGTGCCAGATGGCCGCACACGAGGCCGACGCGGATCGGCGGACAGGCGAATCATCGGAACAACTGGATCACCCCCGAAATCACCTGCGTGAGGAGATTGGCCGCGGAAAGGAGGCTGATCGCGACTTTGATGCGCTCGTGGAGTTTCCCGTTCCCGGCCGTGCTGGTTTCGGTGTTCGTCGTCATGCTTCAAATCTGGTGTACCGGGACGTGTCGAATACGGGGCCGGGCAAAGCGTTACCGAGTGATACGTGGCGGGACCCGGCGGGACGGGAGTGGTGTAACGTTTTACGAGGGATTACGGAAAAAGGGGGCAATACGTGCAAAATGGTGGAGCGCTCGCCGACCTGACCGTGCGACTTCGTGAGCTGCACCTCAACGCCGGCGAGCCCAGCACCCGCCGGATCGCCGCCGGGACCGCCGGCGCGGTGAGCCACAGCACCGTCCACCAGGCGCTGACCGGCAAGCGCCTGCCCCGGTGGGGCGCGCTGGAGCTGATCGTGGAGGCGCTCGGGGGAGATCCGGAGGAGTTCCGCGCCGCCTGGAAGTCCGCTCGGCTTCAGGAGGACCGCCCGGAGGAACCAGCCGACCGGGCGACGCCCACGGACAGTCGCCGCTATCGGCTGTCGGAAGGGACGGAAACAGGTCTGGGGAGGCAGCGCATTGCGTACCGCATCGCCGAGAGGATGCTCGACTCCGGAAATCCTCAAGAAGCTGCGAAATTCCTGAAGAAGGAATTCGAAGGGAGCCCTCGGAGCCCGTTGACGGTGTTGTACCTGCGCGCTCTGGCCAAGTCGAATGACAGCGGGATCACAGCTGTTCTGAAGGTGCTCCGGGGCGTGGACATGGAGTCGGCGGACGCGGCCGAAGCGGTCGCCGATTACCTGGAGGACCACCTCGGGGACGTCGAGGCGTCGCTCGGACACATGCTGAACGCCCTTCGGCTCGACCCCGGCAACGGGCTGTACGCCTGGTCCGTGGCGGGCTATCTCGACTACCTGAACCGTCCCGAGGAAGCTCTGCCGTACTACCGGCGGGGCGCTGAGCTCTTCCCGACCGACAACCTCTGCGTGGCCGGCTGTGCCAGGGCGTTGGTCAAGGCCGGCCGGTTCGCCGAGGCCGAGCGGGTCGCCCGGTCGTCGGGCAGTGATGACATCGAGGTCAAGGAGTGGCTCGCCCAGGCCCTGGCACTCCAAGGGAAGTTCGACGAGGCGGAGCAGGAGCTGCGCCCGTTGACGGACCGGGCGTACATCGCAGAGATCCTGGCCCGGATTCTGCTGACCGCCGGGAGGTACGACGACGCGCTGAAGCTGGTGGAACGACGCGTCGACGACGACCACGTCGGTCTCGCCTTCCAGGCCACCTACCTGGACGTCCTGGTCGCCGCCGGCCGGACCGGGGAGGCCGACCGCTGGCGGGCCCGCCTCGAAGCGCAGTGGTGGGAACGCGAAGGCCGCCGGTCCTGACACCGGCGGCCTCCGCTCAGCGGGGCGTCAGTCCTCGCCGCCCTCCAGGTCACCCTCGGTCTCCAGGAACGCGGCCTGCAGCTGCTCGATCAGCCGCGGGTCCGGCTGCTCCCACAGCCCGCGGCTCGCCGCCTCCAGCAGCCGCTCGCTGATCCCGTGCAGCGCCCACGGGTTGGCGCCCGCGAGGAACTCCCGGTTGACCGGGTCGAGGACGTACTCCTGGGTCAGCTTCTCGTACATCCAGTCCGCGACCACGCCCGTGGTGGCGTCGTAGCCGAACAGGTAGTCCACCGTCGCGGCCATCTCGAAGGCGCCCTTGTAGCCGTGGCGGCGCATCGCCTCGATCCAGCGCGGGTTGACCACCCGGGCGCGGAAGACGCGGGCGGCCTCCTCGGTCAGGGTGCGGGTGCGGACCGTCTCCGGGCGGGTCGAGTCGCCGATGTAGGCGGTCGGCGCCTTGCCGGTGAGGGCGCGCACGGTGGCCACCATGCCGCCGTGGTACTGGAAGTAGTCGTCCGAGTCGGCGATGTCGTGCTCACGGGTGTCGGTGTTCTTCGCGGCGACGGTGATCCGCTTGTACGCGGTCTCCATCTCCTCGCGCGCCGGGCGCCCGTCCAGCCCGCGGCCGTACGCGTAGCCGCCCCAGACCGTGTACACCTCGGCCAGGTCGGCGTCGGTGCGCCAGTCCCGGCTGTCGATCAGCTGCAGCAGGCCCGCCCCGTACGTGCCCGGGCGGGAGCCGAAGACCCGGACGGTGGCCTTGCGCTCGTCGCCGTGCACGGCGAGGTCGGCCTGGACGTGGGCGCGCACGTAGTTCGACTCGGGGGACTCCTCCTGGGCGGCGGCCAGGCGCACCGCGTCGTCCAGCAGGGCGACGACGTGCGGGAAGGCGTCCCGGAAGAAGCCGGAGATGCGCAGCGTGACATCGATGCGCGGGCGGCCCAGCTCCTCCAGCGGGATCGGCTCCAGGCCGGTGACCCGGCGCGAGGCGTCGTCCCAGACCGGGCGCACGCCGAGCAGGGCGAAGGCCTCGGCGATGTCGTCGCCGGCCGTGCGCATCGCGCTGGTGCCCCAGAGCGAGAGCCCGACCGAGGGCGGGTAGGCGCCGTCGTTGTCGGCGGTGTACCGCTCGACCAGCGAGGTGGCGAGGGCCTGGCCGGTCTCCCAGGCGAGCTTGCTGGGGACGGCCTTCGGGTCGACGGAGTAGAAGTTGCGGCCGGTCGGCAGCACGTTGACCAGGCCGCGCAGCGGCGAGCCGGACGGGCCGGCCGGGACGAAGCCACCCTGGAGCGCGTGCAGCACGGCGTCCAGCTCGTCGGTGGTGGCGGACAGCCGCGGCACCACCTGGGTGGCGGCGAAGTCCAGCACCTTGCGGACGGCCTCCTGGACGGTCTCCGGCAGCTCGGCGGTGACCTTCTCGACCGCCTCGGGCGCCCAGTCCTCCGCCTCCATGGCTTCGACCAGGGCGCGCGCCTTGGCCTCGGCCGCGTCGGTGGCGCCGAGGGTGAGCGCCGCCTCGTCCAGGCCGAGCGCCTCGCGCAGGCCGGGCAGGGCGCTGACGCCGCCCCAGATCTGCCGGGCGCGCAGGATGGCGAGCACGATGTTGACCCGGTCGGTGCCGGCCGGAGCCTGGCCGAGGACGTGCAGACCGTCGCGGATCTGGGCGTCCTTGACCTCGCAGAGCCAGCCGTCGACGTGCAGCAGGAAGTCGTCGAAGCCGTCGTCCTCGGGGCGCTCGTCCAGGCCGAGGTCGTGGTCGAGCTTGGCGGCCTGGATCAGGGTCCAGATCTGGGCGCGGATCGCCGGCAGCTTGGCCGGGTCCATCGCGGCGATGTTGGAGTGCTCGTCCAGCAGCTGCTCCAGGCGCGCGATGTCGCCGTAGGAGTCGGCGCGGGCCATCGGCGGGACGAGGTGGTCGACGAGCGTGGCGTGGGCGCGGCGCTTGGCCTGGGTGCCCTCGCCCGGGTCGTTGACCAGGAAGGGGTAGACCAGCGGCAGGTCGCCGAGGACGGCGTCCGGGCCGCACTCGGCGGACAGCGCGGCGGTCTTGCCGGGCAGCCACTCCAGGTTGCCGTGCTTGCCGAGGTGGATCACCGCGTGGGCGCCGAAGCCGCCGTCCTCCTGGGCGGCCTCGATCCAGCGGTAGGCGGCCAGGTAGTGGTGGCTCGGCGGCAGGTCGGGGTCGTGGTAGATGGCGACCGGGTTCTCGCCGAAGCCGCGCGGCGGCTGGATCAGCACGAGCAGGTTCCCGGAGCGGATCGCGGCCAGCACGATGTCGCCGTCCGGGTTCTGCGAGCGGTCGACGTACAGCTCGCCGGGGGCCGGGCCCCAGTGCTCCTCGACTTGCTCGCGCAGGCCCTGCGGGAGGGTGGCGTACCAGCGGCGGTAGTCGGCCGCGGGGATGCGCACCGGGTTGCGGGCCAGCTGGTCCTCGGTGAGCCAGTCCTGGTCGTAGCCGCCGGCCGCGATCAGGGCGTGGATCAGCGCGTCGCCCTCGTGGCCGCCCTCGCCGTCGTCGAACGAGGGGAGGTCGTTCCCGAGGTCCATGCCCTCCGCGCGCAGCCGCTCCAGCAGCCGCACCGCACTGGCCGGGGTGTCCAGGCCGACGGCGTTGCCGACCCGGGCGTGCTTGGTCGGGTACGCGGACAGCACCAGGGCGAGGCGGCGCTCGGCGGCCGGAACGTGCCGCAGCCGGGCGTGCTTGACGGCGGTGCCGGCGACCCGGGCGGCGCGCTCCGGGTCGGCGGCGTAGACGGTGAGGCCGTCCTCGTCCAGCTCCTTGAAGGAGAACGGGACGCTGATCAGGCGGCCGTCGAACTCCGGCACGGCGATCTGGGTGGCGGTGTCCAGCGGGGACAGGCCGTCGTCGCTGGCCTCCCACTGGGCGCGCGACCAGGTGAGGCAGAGCGCCTGGAGGATCGGCCGGTCGAGGGCGGCCAGCGCGCCCGCGTCCCAGGCCTCCTCGTCCCCGCCGGCCTGGGCGTCGGCCGGGCGGGTGCCGCCGGCGGCGAGCACGGTGGTGACGATGGCGTCGGCCTCGCCGAGCGCGGCCAGCAGCTCCGGCTCGGCGCCGCGCAGCGAGGCGCAGTAGTAGGCCTTGGCCCGGGCTCCCTGGTCCTCGACGGCTCGGCAGAGCGTCTCCACGAAGGCGGTGTTGCCGCTCATGTGGTGGGCGCGGTAGTAGAGCACCGCGACGGTCGGTCCCTCGGTCGTACGGGCTTCGCGCTCCAGCGGGCCCCAGGCCGGGGCGGAGGCGGGCGGGGCGAAGCCGTGACCGGTCAGCAGCACGGTGTCGGAGAGGAAGGCGCCCAGCTCGGCCAGGTTGGCCGCGCCGCCGTGGGCCAGGTAGGCGTGCGCCTCGGCGGCGATGCCGGCCGGGACGGTGGACAGCTCCATCAGCTGGGCGTCGGGGGCCTGCTCACCCGTCAGCACGATGACCGGGCGGGGGCCGGCCAGCAGCGTGTCCAGGCCCTCCTGCCAGGCGCGGCGCCCGCCGAGCAGGCGGACCACGACGAGCTCGGTGCCCTCCAGCAGCGCGGGCAGGTCCTCGGGGGTGAGTCGGGCCGGGTTGCCGAGCCGGTAGCGCACCGGGCCCTCGGAAGCGCGGGCGCTGAGCAGGTCGGTGTCGGACGTCGACAGCAGCAGGATCATATGAAGGCCCTCCCGGCCTCGTCGGTGGCCAGGGCGGCCGGGATCTGGGCCGGGTCGGCCGCAGAGGTGGCCGGAGCGGCCGCGCGGTCGACCGGGGTGGTCGTGGCGGCGGCCGGAACGGCCGTGATGGCGGCCGGGGACGCGGGCGCGGGCATGCGACAGCGCTGGAACATGTCTGCCTTCCTCGGGGTCCGCGCCCCGGGCCGGTGGAGGACGGCAGGAGTTCCTGGCTCCCGCGGCCGACCGGTCTACCGGTGAACCGCGGTCACAGTGGCGGGACCGCACCGGGTTCGCACCGGTTTCCTCCCCTGCGCCGTCGCTGGCGTGTGGGCGGCCCGCTGGGACCGCCCGTCAGCATCGTACGGGGTACGGCTGACCTGGGGGAGGGTGAGCTTTCGGACGTTCGGGCATGCGAGGCGACAACGAGGCGGCGGTGAAGCGGTGGTGAAGCGGGGGCGAAGCGGGGCCGAAGCGCGACGAAGCGGGGCCGAGGCGGGGGGGTGTAGCGGGGTCGAAGCGGGGCGCGGGGCCGGTGGTGAAGCCGATGAGGTGGTCGGGGTGCGGCCGGGGTGCGACCGAGGTGCGGCCCGGGTGTGATGCAGCGGACGGAGGCAAGCGATCGGATCATCTGTATGCTCGCCGCCATGCCACCGACACCCGACGCCACCGCGCCGGGCGCCGCAGGACCCGACCGGGAGGTGCCCGACCGGGGGCGTGCGGACGCCTGCCCCGGAGCGCTTCGTCTGCATACGGCCGACGACGGCGCCCTCGCCCGGATCCGCCTGCCCGGCGGGCTGCTGACGGATCGTCAGGCCCTCGCGCTGGCCGAGGCGGCCGAGGTCCTCGGCGACGGTGAGCTGGAGACCACCTCGCGCGGCAACGTCCAGCTGCGCGGCCTGGCCCCGCACTGCGCGGCCGAGCTCGCCGACCGGCTGCGCGCCGTCGGACTGCTGCCCTCGGACACCCACGAGCGGGTCCGCAACATCATCGCCTCGCCGGCGGCCGGACTGGACGCCGCAGGCGGCCCCGGCAGAGCCGATGTACAGGCCTGGGTACGGGAATTGGACGCACGACTGTGCGCGAGCGACTGGGCGGCCGGGCTCTCCGGCAAGTTCCTGTTCGCGCTGGACGACGGGCGGGGCGACGTCGCCGCGCTCGACGCCGATGTGACATTGATCGCAGGCCCGGACGGCACCCGGCTGCTGCGCCTCGGGCGAGCCGACCACGGACACCCGGTCGAGGCCGGGCAGGAGGTGACGGCCGTGCTGGACGCGGCCCGCTCCTTCCTGGCGGCGCTGCGGACCAACGGGCGCAAGGCCTGGCACCTGCGCGAGGCCCCCGACCTGCTGCCGGCCGGCCCGGTTCCGCTGCCCGCCTTCGCCGGTGCCGCGCCCGCCGTCGGCGCGCTGCCCGGCGGGCTCTCGGTGGGACTGCGCTTCGGCCGGGCGGGCGCCGGGCAGTGGCGGACGCTGGTCGCCGCCTCGGCCGGCGAACTGCGACTGACCCCCTGGCGCGGAGCGGTGCTGCCCGGCGCTCCGGCCGACCGGTTGCCGGCTCTCGCCGCGGCGGGCTTTCGCACCGAGCCCGGCTCGGCCTGGGAGCGGGCCACCGCCTGCACCGGGCTGCCGGGCTGCGCCAAGTCGCTGGCCGACGTCCGCTCGGACGCGGCCCGGGCGTTGGACTCCGGTGCCGCTGCGGCAGTCGGTGCCGCGTTGGACGCCGGTGCCGCTGCGGGGGCGGGTCTCGTGGTGGGGGTCGGTGCCGGGCCCACAGGTGTGCTGCCCGTCCACTGGTCGGGCTGTGAACGGCGCTGCGGCCACCCGGCCGGGCGCTGGGTGGACGTGCTCGCCACAGGGCGCGGCTATCGGGTGACGGTGAACGCCGCGGGAGCCGGTGCGACGGCTGCCGATGCGGCGGACGTCAAGGACGCGACGGGCGTCGACGTGACGAACGAGGAGATGGCCGAGGCGGTCGCCGAGGCCAGGAGGACCACGAAGTGATCGAGTACGAGAAGGACGGCGCGTCCATCTACCGCCAGTCCTTTGCCACCATCCGCGCGGAGGCCGATCTGGCCGCCCTTCCGGCGGACGTCTCCCAGGTCGCGGTGCGGATGATCCACGCCTGCGGGATGGTCGACCTGGTCGAGGACCTGGTGTACTCGCCCGGTGTGGTCGCCTCCGCGCGCGCCGCGCTGCACGCCGGTGCGCCCATCCTCTGCGACGTCAACATGGTCGCGAGCGGCGTCACCCGCAAGCGGCTGCCGGCCGACAACGAGGTGATCTGCACCCTCACCGACCCGTCGGTGCCCGAACTCGCCCGGAAGATGGGCAACACCCGCAGCGCCGCGGCCATGGAGCTGTGGCTGCCCCGGCTGGAGGGCGCGGTGGTCGCCGTCGGCAACGCGCCGACCTCGCTGTTCCGGCTGCTGGAGATGATCGAGGCGGGCGCACCGCGACCGGCCGCGGTGATCGGCGTTCCGGTCGGCTTCATCGGCGCCGCCGAGTCCAAGCAGGCCCTGGCCGAGCACCCGTCCGGCCTGGAGCACCTGGTGGTGCGCGGCCGGCGCGGCGGCAGCGCGATGGCCGCCGCCGCCGTCAACGCGATTGCGAGCGAAGAAGAGTGACGGAACATCAGAACCACACGGGCCGGCTGTACGGTGTCGGGCTCGGCCCGGGCGACCCGTCGCTGGTGACCGTCCGGGCCGCCGAACTCATCGGCAAGGCCGACGTGGTGGCCTACCACAGCGCCCGGCACGGGCGGTCCATCGCACGCTCGATCGCCGAACGGTATCTAACGGGCGGTCAGGTCGAGGAGAAGCTGGTCTACCCGCTCACCGTCGAGACCACCGACCACCCGGGCGGCTACCGCGGCGCGCTGGACGACTTCTACGAGGAGGCCGCCGCCCGGCTGGCCGCCCACCTGGACGCCGGGCGCGACGTGGTGGTCCTCGCGGAGGGCGACCCGCTCTTCTACGGCTCCTACCAGCACATGCACAAGCGGCTAGCGCACCGCTACCCGACCGAGGTGGTGCCGGGCGTGACCTCGCTCAGCGCGGCCGCCGCCCGGCTCGGACAGCCGCTGACCGAGGCCGAGGAGACGCTCACCGTCATCCCCGGCACGCTGCCCGAGGAGGAGCTGACGGCGCGGATCGCGGCCGCCGACTCGGCCGTGATCATGAAGCTGGGGCGCACCTTCCCGACCGTCCGCCGGGCCCTGGAGCGGGCCGGGCGGCTGGCGGACGCGCAGTACGTGGAGCGGGCCTTCATGGCGGGGGAGCGGGTCGCGCCGCTCGCCGAGGTCGAGGACGGGACGGTGCCGTACTTCTCGGTCGTGGTGCTGCCGAGCAAGGTCGCGCCGCTGGAGCCGGAGATCCGGCTGTCGGAGGGCGTCGGCAGTGTGACCGTGGTCGGCACCGGGCCGGCCGGACCGCTCTGGCTGACCGCCGAGGCGCGCGGCGCGCTGTCCGAGGCCACCGACCTGGTCGGCTACACCACCTACCTGGACCGGGTGCCGGAACGGCCGGGGCAGCGGCGGCACGGCTCGGACAACAAGGTGGAGTCGGAGCGCGCCGAGTACGCCCTGGACCTCGCCCGGCGCGGGCACCGCGTCGCGGTGGTGTCCTCGGGTGACCCGGGGGTGTTCGCGATGGCCACCGCGGTGCTGGAGGTCGCCTGTGAGGAGGCGTACCGGGACGTCCCGGTGCGGGTGCTCCCGGGGATGACCGCCGCCCATGCGGCCGCCTCCCGGGCCGGCGCCCCGCTCGGGCACGACTACGCGACGATCTCGCTCTCGGACCGGCTCAAGCCCTGGGACGTGGTGGCGAAGCGGCTGCGCGCCGCCGCCGGGGCGGACCTGGTGCTCGCGCTGTACAACCCGGGCTCGAAGTCCCGGACCACCCAGGTCGGGCTCGCCCGGGACCTGCTGCTGGAGTACCGGGCGCCGGAGACCCCGGTGGTGATGGCCCGCGACGTCGGCGGCCCGACCGAGCGGGTGCGGATCGTCCGGCTGGGCGAGCTGGACCCGGCGCTGGTCGACATGCGGACCGTCCTGCTGATCGGTTCCTCGCAGACCCGGACGGTCGAGCGGGGCGGCGGCGTGGAGGTCGTCTGGACGCCGCGGCGGTACCCGGAGGAGTGACGGGCGACGGATGACAGCGAACAGATTTCATCATCTGTTCGCTGTCATCCGTCATTCGTCAGCTGTCATCCGCCATCCGCCATCCGTCGACTGTCGGCCGTCACCCGTTGGCCGCCGTTCGCCGGACCCCGGCCGTTACCGGGTCGGCTTGGTGAGCAGCAGCTCCGTGTTGTGGTCCCCGTCCGTGCCCAGCAGTGCCGTCGGCCGGCCGTTCGGGTCGTTGTACGACAGCTCGCGGTAGAGCGCCGCGAGGTTGGCGTCCGAGGTGCTGCCGAAGTCCGTCCCGTACGGTGCGGAGGACTCGATCAGCGTGGTGAACAGCGAGAGCGTGCCGTCCCCGTTGTCCGCGATCTCGATGATCCGCCCGTGCTGCGGGTAGTCGATGTGCGAGGCGGTGTTGATCTCCCAGAACGCCCGCTCCGGCACCGCGTGGCCGTGCGGCGTGATCTTGTTCATGTGGGTGTGCCCGTTCACCCACGCGACCACGTTCGGGTAGCGCTGGAGCAGCGCCACCAGCTCGTTGCCGTCGTGTCGCCCCTCGAAGATGTTGCGCGGGTCCGGCAGCAGGTTGCCCATCGTGCCGCTGGTGTGGTGGCTGAAGACGAGGATCAGCTCGTCCGTGCTCCCGCCGGTCACCTTGCGCCCGTCGGCGTCGTACCAGTGTCCGCTGTGCGCCTTCAACTGCTGCTCCAGCCAGCGCAGTTGCGCGGTGCCCAGTGAACCGTCGGCGAACCCGGCCTGGTTGGTGGTGTCCAGGCTGATGCCGACCACCTTCTCCGAGATGCGGAAGGTGTAGTAGAGCTTGCCGCTGTTGGCCATGTCCGAGGTGAAGCCGTGCCCGTACGGGCCCGCGCCGGTGACCGCCGGGTCCAGGTGGGCCTTGGCGAACTCCTTGAGCGTGAACGGCCGGCGGCGATCGTCCGGGGTGATCCTGCGCACCAGGTCGCCGCTGGCGATCAGCTTCGCGAGCAGCAGTACGGCGCCCGCCGGGTCACGGCGCAGCGAGTCCATCAGCTGGGCGGCCGTGGCGTCGTCGCAGCCCTCCAGCTTGTACTGGCCGGCGTACAGGTCGTTCAGCAGTCCGAGGTCCGGCAGCGAGCCCTCGATGCTGTCGTCGTGGTTGCCGACCGTGGTGTACCAGGGCGTGCGCAGGCCGGGCGCGTCGAAGGGGCGGCCGGCGGCTGACAGGAAGCCGGGTATCTGCGGGAAGCCCTTCGCCTTGTAGCCGTCGCTGTAGGAGAGTTCGGGGTTCCAGTAGGCCGCGTTGCCGGAGTTCTGCACCCCTTCGTAGCGGCTCGGGTCGCCGGTGTTCTGGGCCAGCCGGCCGCCGCCCATGACCTTGAGGTACCAGTCGAGTTCGGCGAGCTCGTGGTTGTCGGTGTTGTCGCCGGTGGCCATCACCATGCTGAACGGCATCCCGGTGTAGGGGCCGCCGGCGAGCGAGTTGACCCGCTCGACGAGGGCCGAGACACCGCGGGCGTTCAGGGCCTCCTGCGGCCGGTAGGCGCTGCCGTTGAGCTTGGCCAGGTACTCGAAGCGCACCGGGGACTCGGTGTCCACCAGGTGCAGGTCGCTGAACTGGACGAAGCTGGCGAGGCCGGTCCGGCGGTCGTCCCGTCCGGTGGTCGCCGACGCCAGGTCGCCGCGCACCATCAGGGGCCAGCCCGGTCCGGCCGTCAGCCGCTTGTAGCCACCGGTACCGACCGGGGTGGCCACCTGCTCCAGCGTGGTCCCGGTGATCCTGACCGCCCGCTCGGCCGTCGTCGCCAGCGCCCGGTCGCGCGTCGCGCCCGAGGCGAACTGCGCGCCGCCCAGCGACAAGGCCGACCAGGCGGCGGCCACCGACGTACCGGTGAGGAACGTACGCCGACTCATCCCTGCCACAAAAACCCCCACATGCTGATGGCCCGGCGGGGCGCTTCGACCCCGGCCGGGCCCACGTCTGTCATGAACCCGCTTCTGGCGGACCGCCAGATTACTCACTGGTAGGCACGGTGGGCGAGGCCCGCGCAGAGAACTCTTCGGGAACGCGGGGCAGCGGCCCCGTGCGGCTCGTGCTCGGGATTCCTCCGCACCGCGCAGGGACGCGGGTGCCGCCACCCCGGTCGGGTCCCACCCGGCCCGGTGGGGGAAAATCGGCGGCGGCGGCCGGTGTGGCCGCCGGAGCGGAGCAGGACGGCGCGGGCGCCGTCGGAAACGGGGCGCAGGTGGCCGCAGCGGGAGCCGAGGCGGGAGCCGGAGCGGGAGGCCGGGCCGGCCAGCTGAAGAGCAGCGGCCTGCGGCCCGGCTGGACGACGGGGGCCTGCGCCACCGCGGCCACCAAGGCGGCGTACACCGCGCTGCTCACCGGCGAGTTCCCGGACCCGGTGGTCATCACCCTGCCCAAGGGCCAGCAGCCCGCCTTCGCCCTCGCGGCCGAGGAACTGACCGCCGCCGAGGAGCCGGCCTCCGCCGCGAACCCCGTCGCCGGAGAGCCGGTCGGTGCGCCCGGCAAGCCCGACAAGCCCGGTGCGCCCGGCCCCGACCGGCGCATCGCCGCCATGGCCGGGGTGGTCAAGGACGCGGGCGACGACCCCGACGTCACCCACGGCGCGCTGATCCGCTCGACCGTACGGCCCGGCGCGCCCGGCACCGGGGTGGTGTTCCGGGCCGGTCCCGGGGTGGGGACGGTCACCAAGGCCGGCCTGCCGCTGCCGGTCGGCGAGCCCGCCATCAACCCGGTGCCCCGGCAGATGATCCGGGACGCGGTCGCCGAGGTGGCCGCCGCCCGCGGTGGCAGCGGGGACGTGGTGGTGGAGATCTCGGTCGACCACGGCGAGGAGATCGCCCGTTCCACCTGGAACCCCCGGCTCGGCATCCTCGGCGGTCTGTCCATCCTCGGCACGACCGGGGTGGTCGTCCCCTACTCCTGCTCGGCCTGGATCGACTCGATCCGCCGCGGGGTGGACGTGGCCCGGGCGGCAGGGCGCACCCACGTGGCCGGCTGCACCGGGTCGACCTCGGAGAAGGTCGCGGTGGCGGAGCACGGGCTGCCGGAGGACGCGCTGCTGGACATGGGCGATTTCGCCGGCGCCGTGCTCAAGTACCTCAAGCGCCACCCGGTGCCCCGGCTGACCATCGCGGGCGGCTTCGCCAAACTGTCCAAGCTCGCGGCCGGCCACCTCGACCTCCACTCGGCGCGCTCCCAGGTGGACAAGGGGTACTTGGCCGAACTGGCCCGTCGGGGCGGGGCCGACGAGGCGCTGGCCGGGGCGGTCGCGGGTGCCAACACCGCACTGGAAGCGGTGCAGTTGTGCCGGGCGGCCGGGGTGCCGCTCGGGGATCTGGTCGCCGAGGCGGCCCGGGCGACGGCGCTCGGCGTGCTGCTGGGCTCGCCGGTCGCGGTGGACGTCATCTGCATCGACCGCGCGGGCACCGTCGTCGGCCGGGCGGAGCCGCTCGGGCCGTGACACTGTCACGAGTGTCACGACGGCGCGACAACCTCACCTGGTGATGTGAAGAACTGACGTCCATACGGGGCGAGAAACGGACAAATGGAGTACCACGCCGGACCCCCGGTCTGTCGCCATCTCAACCATGAGATATCGTCTGGCGAGTGACAGGCGACTACCTCACCCGTATCGGCACCCTCATCCGTACCGCGCGCCAGCACCGCGGCTGGTCCCAGGCGCAGCTCGGAGAGGCCCTCGGAACCAGCCAGAGCGCGGTCAACCGCATCGAACAGGGCAAGCAGAACGTCAGCCTTGAGATGATCGCCCGCATCGGCGAAGCCCTCGACAGCGAGATCGTCTCCCTCGGCTACTCCGGCCCGATGCACCTGCGCGTCGCCGGCGGCACCCGGCTCTCCGGTGCGATCGACGTCCGCAGCAGCAAGAACGCCTGCGTGGCGATCCTCTGCGCCTCGCTGCTGACCACCGGCCGCACCACGATCCGCAGCGTCGCGCGGATCGAGGAGGTCTACCGCATCCTTGAGGTGCTCACCAGCATCGGCGTCAAGAGCCGCTGGATCAACGAGGGCCGCGACCTCGAACTCACCCCGCCCGCCGAGCTGGACCTCGCGGCGATGGACGTCGAGGCGGCCCGCCGCACCCGCAGCGTGCTGATGTTCCTCGGCCCGCTGATGCACCGCGCCCAGCACTTCGCCATCCCGTACGCGGGCGGCTGCGACCTCGGCACCCGCACCGTGCAGCCGCACCTGACCGCGCTGCGCCGCTTCGGCCTGGAGGTCGCCACCACCGGCGGCGCCTACCACGCCTCGGTCGAGCCGGGCGCCCCGATGGACCGCCCGATCGTGCTGACCGAGCGCGGGGACACGGTCACCGAGAACGCCCTGCTGGCCGCCGCCCGGCACGACGGCGTCAGCGTCATCCGCAACGCCTCGCCCAACTACATGGTCCAGGACCTCTGCTTCTTCCTGGAGAAG
>NZ_JBIVVI010000056.1:0-15652 GCF_044757675.1 Kitasatospora sp. NPDC091257 | reverse complement strand
TTCGTCGGGCATCCGCTGCTGTGGCACCTGGTGCGCCGGCTGGTGTGGCTGGCCGAGGCGGACGGCGCCACGACGGCGTTCCGGGTCGCCGAGGACCGCACCCTGGCGGACGTCGCGGACGAGGTGTTCGTGCTGCCCGCCGGGGCCACCGTCCGACTGGCCCACCCGCTCCTGCTCGGCGATGGCCTCGCCGCCTGGTCGGAGCTCTTCGCCGACTACGAGATCCTGCAGCCGTTCCGTCAGCTCGGCCGCCCGGTGTACGCGCTGAGCGACGAGGAGCGGGCCGGCCACCGCCTGACCCGCTTCGAGAACGGTCCGATGCTGCCCACCACCCGGCTGGTCGGCATGGAACGGCGCGGCTGGCAGCGCGGCGAGCCCGAGGACAACGGCGTCGAGCGCTGGCTGTCCCGCCGGGTCGGGCCCGACCGCTACGTGGTCCTCGCACCGGAGGAGGGCATCGCCGTCGGCATGTTCGACTCGTACCCCGAGCAGCGCGTGGAAACGGTGTGGCTCGACAGGCGCCCGGGAGACTACTGGACCCACAACCGCACCTTCCCGACCTTCGCCGAGCTCGACCCGGCGATGGCCTCCGAGGTGATCGCCGACCTCACCGAGCTGACCACGCTGTGACCCCTCGCCACCTCACCGACGACCGCCCGGGAAAGGCCGCCGTGACCACGAACACCGCCGAGGAGGAGCTCCAGCGACCGCCCACCGAGGTCCGGTACGCGAAGGAGCTGGCCGCGCTGCGCGCCGAGGACCGCGACCACCGCCCGCCGGGCTGGAAGCTGACCCTGCGCGCGGCCCGCCGGTTCATCGTCGGCGACGAGAAGGCCGGCACATTGACCTAACCGTGTCCACCAAGACTCTTGGCGGTAAGGCCGTCGAGCCTATGTGGACCGCGCCGCCACCCGCGCCGAGCGATGGAGCGACTACGCACCAGTGACCACCATCTTCGACCTCGACCGACCCCTGTAGCACTGAAATTGCTGATCGCTGTCCAGTCCATTAGCGGGGCCACGGCTGCTGCGGTCGTCGCTCGGGGCAAGCCGTGCGACGACCGCAGCAGCCGAAATCAGTTGCCTGACTAGCATCTCGGACAGGCCAAGGCCGACAAGGGCCTCGGCACGTGGCGCCCACCGCTCCGCTTGTACGAGTGCGCGTGCTCCCGCGCCCGGACCAACATCAAGTACATCTACGGCCTCAGCACCACTGACACGGAGAGGAACGCTCTGCCCCCGATGCTCGACACCTGCGCGTGGCCGTCGATCAGGCCTGCCTGCACGTCGGACAGGCAGGCCGGAGGCGAAGGTGCCGCTGCCCGGGCGGTACCAGCGGGCGGCCATGTTGACGTCGCCGGAGGCCGGTTCGGTCCAACCACTCTGTTATCCGAGCGAGTTGGTGGCGGCGGCGCTCGCCGTGGGCTTGCCGAAGGGATCGTAGGCCGTCGAGCCGGCGACGCTCTTTCCCGAGGGGTCGATGGTGGCGACCACGTCGGCGTGCTGGTCACTGATCACCAGGCGCGGGTTGGACCTCGTGCCTGCCGCTGCCGTGCCGAGGATCCGGCCGCCGGGGGTGCGGGTGCAGCTGGCAGTGCCGTCGGTGACGACGTTGTTGGAGCCGCCGTCGTAGGTGAAGGTGGTGGTCCCTGCTTGGGCAACGCGGTCGGCCGAGTCGTAGGTGAAAGTGGACGGTCCTTCCTTGGCCATCCGGTCGAAGCCGTCGAACTGGACGTCCTTGGGCTGGGAGTCCTTGGCCGTGCTGCCCGTCAACGTGCCACGAGCCGAGTAACTGTAGGTCGTTGTGCCGTCGTTCAGCAGCTCGTCGCGCTCGTCGAAGGTGGAGGTGACACCTCCCACCGAAGTGCGGTTGCCAGCCGCGTCCCAGGTGTAAGCGGTGGCGGTGGTGCCGTTGTTCCAGCTGGTGGGGCGCCCGGCCGAGTCGTGACCGTACTGGTTGATGGCGGCCCCGGCCGTGCCGGTCGTGGCCTTCGACGCCAGCCGGTTGTTGAGGTCGTCGCCGTAGCCGATCGAGGCGACCGTCGCCCCGCTCGGGTTCTTGACCCGACGATCTCCCACTCCTTCGAGACCGCGTGCCGGGTCGCCGACTCCGCCTGCACCAGATGCGAGACCTCGCCCTCATCCCCGTGCGTGTCCGAGACACGCGAACCCCGCCCGAACCGGCACCGAAGCCGTCATGCTGCTCACAGGAGGTCCCCTACCGCCCGGGCCAGCAGACGCCCTCGAACACCCCACACTCGAACGGGTGGACCTTTGACAAAAGGCGTCTGTCCGCTCGCGCGTTGACCATCTGATGGCCGTTCACATGTGAGGCCACTCGTCAATCCACGTGGCCGCCAACGGTTCGACCCCAGCCGCACCCTGCCTCACCTTCGTCAGGCGCAGACTGACGGTTGCCGACCACGCTCCGCCGGTGACGATGGTGTACGGCCCAGACAACTGACGGGCAGGTAGAACTGCGTCCAGGAATGCCCCTCGACCTGCGGAAGCCCCAATGTGCGCCTTCTCCGAGCGGCTGCCCTGTTCGCCGGATGGCCCCTGACGCTCTGTTTCCGCCGGCTCCGGCCGGCGCGCCTTCCCGGTCGGCCGCCACCTGGCCAGCGCCCGGCTCCCGGACCTCACCCTGCCACCCCGGTGGGCCACGACCTGGGTACCCCGCTGCTCCAAGTCCTGGACGGAGGAGGGAATTCCGGACGCCACCGTGCAGGTCTCGCTCTGCGAGGAGAAGCAGTACACATCGATGACCTGGTGACCGTCCTCGACCACGATGGCGGTGCCGCAGTCCCCGCCCTGACCGGCGGCGCCCTCGATCCTCGGGCAAGGGCCGAAGCTCGTGAAACCCCCACCGCCCTCCGGACAGGGAACCCAGAAGCCGTCATCGGCCACCCGCCCGTGCCGAACGGCGCCCGTGCTCATGCCGAGCCGGCTCGCGTCCTCCCCGAGCTTCGCGGCTCAAGTCCTGAGCGGAACGGCTTCCTCATAGAACGGCTCACTGACCCGGGGCCGGAAACGCCGCGTGCGACCGGCGTCCCGGAAGCGATCACTCCGCCGCGAAGGCGGTGGAGGCCTGTGTCGAGCGCGCCGCCACCCATGCCGGGCGCTGGTCCGATCCCGCGCCCGGCCACCGCCCTGGCACGCATGGCCTTCGCATGCCGCGAGGCTGGATCGCCTTCCTACCACGGGAGATCGGGCGAAGGGACCACCCGCGCCTACAGCCTGCGACCCACGCCCCGGCCGCGACCCGCGTCGGCCCGGTAACCACCGGGGGCGGCCTCGCCGTCGAGCCGTTCGAGCGCAGAACGACGGCGCAGGCGCACACCCCGACCACGACGGAATCCGGCCGAGGCCTCGGCATGGCGCCGGACCGGAAGGTAGTATCGGTTTCCGCACTGACTGACCGTCAAGTGCACGCTATTCATCGGACATTGCTGGCGGGGGCGTCAGTCGACCCCTCAGGTGGGAGCGACGTGGGAAGTCGCGCCGAGCCGCGCCCCCCCTGTGCCCCACCCTCCGCACCGGAACCGACCACCGAATCCGGTAAGAACCAGAAAGCGTCCATTGGTTACCATCGCACATTCCGAGCTCGACGTCTTTCCACTCTGCCTCGGCGGCAGCGTCTTCGGATGGACCGTCGACGAGCGGACATCCTTCCGCGTCCTCGATGCCTACGCCGCCGCAGGCGGGAACTTCATCGACACCGCCGACTCCTATTCCCAGTGGGCCCCCGGAAACACGGGCGGGGAGTCCGAGTCCATCATCGGCAACTGGCTGGCCGCGCGCGGCCAGCGGGACCGTTTCGTCATCGCCACGAAGGTAGGCCGACTGAACGGACTGTCCGGGCTCACGGCGAAGGTCGTCCACCAGGCGGTGGAGGAATCCCTGCGCCGTCTGCGGACGGATCATATCGACCTCTACTACACGCACGCGGACGACCCGGAAACTCCCCTCGAAGAGACCCTCGCCGCACTCGACACGCTGATCACGGCAGGGAAGGTGCGCCATATCGGCGCCTCGAACATCAGCGGCCCCAGGCTGGCCGAATCCCTTGAGGTCTCGAAGCGTTCGGGGCTCGCCTCGTACGTGGCGGTCCAGCCTCCCTACAACCTCATGGAACGCGAGCCCTTCGAGAGTGGGATCGCCCCGGTCTGCGAGCGCGAGGGCGTCTCCTGCGTCCCGTACTTCGCCCTGGCGCAGGGCTTCCTGACGGGCAAGTACCGCGAAGGCGCACCCGCCGTTCCCAGCGTCCGCAGCGACGCGGCACGACCGTACGGCGAAACGCCCCGCGGCCGCACGGTGCTCCGGACGCTGGACACGATCGCCGCCGAGCACGGCACCGCCCCCGCCGCGGTGGCCCTGGCCTGGCTGAGGGCGCAGCCCCATGTCGTCGCTCCGCTCGCCAGCAGCAGGACGCCCGAGCAGCTCGCCGAACTGACCCCGGGAGCGACCCTGGAACTCTCCCCGGCCGAGGTTCACTCGCTGGATCTCGCTTCACGGACCACCGCGGCGGACCACCATGCGCATGTCGACTGAAGGAGGAGAAGCCGCCGTGAACGTCACCCCCCACACCGCCCTGATCGGATTCGACGCCCTCAAGTCGTTCATCTCGGTAGCGCGCGATGAATACGAGGCCTGTACCCCGCAGGAACCACCCTCCTGTTTCGCCCTCCTGCTCGGCACCGTCGACGACGGTGTCGCGGCCGTCACCTCGGTCCAGTTCGCGACCAACGTCCGTGCCACCGACCCGATGGCGCTCGAAGAGTTCTCGCGCTCCATAGAGCCGTGCTTCGGAAGCGCCTACCGAAACCCCCGTCGGGGATTCTGGTGCAGCTCGCAGGATCTGCTGCGTATTCACCGGCAGGCGGACCGTGACGGGGTCGAGATCCTGGGCTCCATCCATCTGCATCCCGACTGGCACCGGATCGGCCCACCCGACGAGCGAGGGCTGCGAATAAGCGAGGAGCCGACACCGATGGACCGCTACATGTTCGACAACAGTCGGTACCCGGTGAACATGATCTGCTATCTGGAATCCGGCCCACAGGGGGTTTCCGCCGCACTCGCGGCATGGGGCCCTCCTCCTGAGGACGAGGTCGCGGCGCCGTGCCCCCGCCTCCTTCTGAGGTTCAGCGTGTCCTGAGGAACGGCAGCAGCCCGGTCGGCGTGGTCGCCGTGGCCTCGTGCCCGGCGACCGGCAGGGTGACCCGCTCGTCCCGGATGAACGTGTCGTGCCAGAGCATCATGGCCCCGATCCGGAGGCCCGACACCGTACCGCCCGCTGCCTGGGGGCCAAGGCGCCCGGCACAGCGGTCACACCGCCGCAGGAGAAGAATCAGAAGATACGCTGGCAAACCCCTCACATCCCCCAGTCTCTCGGAAAGATCCGCCCACTGAGGTGAACCTGCCGGAGACCCGGCTGCGTGGATACGCCTGTAGGGCAACTGCAGAGTGGCCCTACGTTCACTCAGCCATCCGGTAATGAAAGGGAGAACCAATGATGAAGATCCTGTTCGCCATCCGTGACGCGTCCTTCGCCAAGAAGAGCCTGAAGGCCAGCGCTTGGTACGTCTGGTACTAAGCCGACTGATCGGTACCCCCGGTACCTGAACAGCTGATCCGTCCCCGCCCCTGCCCCCTCGCGGCCTCCGCCGAGAGATCGGGCCCGGGCGGGGACGGAGACCGGCCCCGGCAAAGTCTCGGAGACATCACATGGCACTCTCCCCCGCCTCCGCCCGTTCGCGAAACACCGTGCTCTCCCCCCGACTTGAGGCCCTGCTCAGGGACCATCTAGGTAAGGACGCCGTCCGGCTCGAACCCGACACGATCGGGGTCGCCGGGCCCGAGCTCACCGACCGGATCCTCGCCGCCCGGCGCGCCACCGAGATCGAACGGCCCACATTCAAACCGCTGCACGGACGTTCGATCACCCGCACCGAGGCGTCCTCGGTGACGCGGACGATCGGCAGCGACGTGCGCGAGGCGCTGAAGGCCCCGCTGCCGCAGAACATCGACCTGTCCGGTCCGTGGCCGCTCACCGGTCATCTCTTCCTGCGCGACCTCATCCTCGGTCGGGACCCGCGCCGGCTGCGAATCCTGATGAGCCGCAACCTCGAACTGACGCCGCTGCTCACCTGGTTGGTCATCTCGGTCGGCGCCGCACTGCCCGGTAGGCCCAAGCCCGGCGACGACCTCACCGAACTCGGCAAGCTCACCGCCAAGGCGGCCGACTACCAGGATCGACGGTACGCGCTGGGCATGTACCGCCGAGCCGCCGCACCCGTCTGCTTCACCATCTCCACCCTGGTCGCGAACGCGCTCTGGCTCGGCTCGCCGTTCAACGACAGCACGCCGAACCGGAACATCATCCTCGAGTCACTGCGCATGCTGCCGCCGTCGTGGAACATCCTGCGCCGCGCATCGCCCGAGTACCCCGCTCTCGATCCACGGATCGGTGCGGGCGACGACGTCCTCGTCCTGCCGCTGCTCTCACATCGCGACCCGGCGCTGTGGGAGGCCCCGGACGAGTTCCGCCCCGAGCGCTGGGACCACCTCGACCCGGACAGCACTCCCGGCTACCTGCCGTTCGGGCACTCCTCCGAACGCTGCTGGGGCCGGCACATGGTGATGCCGCTCGCCGAACTGCTGCTGGACCAGATCCGGGCAGCCGGCCTGGTCGTCGACCCCGATCAGCGGACCGCCAAGGTGCCGCTGCTCGGCCTGCTCGGCGTCAGCGAGGTCCGCGTCCTGAAGGCACGCGATGCACGCTGATCACATACACACCGAACACGGCGTTACCGAATCGGAGTTCGCCGACGGCCGGTTCTACGCCGACCCGCACACCGCGTACCGCCGCTGGCGCACCGAGGGTGGCGCCCGCAAGGTCCGGTTCGGCGGCGCGGCCGGACTCGAAGGCTGGGTCGTCACGGGCCACGCCGAGTGTCGGAGCGCCCTCGCCGACCCCCGGCTGAGCAAGAAGGCCGTCACCGAGGCGTTCGCCCAACACGTCGGGAACTCCGAGGGAGGCCCGGGCCGCGACCTGATGACGCATATGCTCAACTCCGACCCCCCGGAGCACACCCGACTTCGCAAGCTGGTCCAACAGGCTTACACCGGGCGGCAGGTGGCGACCCTACGACCGATGGTCGAGCGCCACGTCGGCGCGCTGCTGGACCAGCTGGACGGGCTCGACTCGGCCGAGCTGATCAGCGAGTTCGCGCTGCCGCTGCCACTCGCGGTGGTCTTCGAGCTGTTCGGCGCGCCGCAGGCCGAACGGGAGAACCTCCAAGTCCGGGGCAACGCGGTCGATGCCGGCTCGGACGACGACGGCGGGGCGGACGGCGACGGCGGAGCGGACGGCGAGGTCTCGGTGGAGACTGCCGAAGGCATGGCGGACTACCTGCGCGCCCTGGTCGACCACAAGCGCACCCACCCGGGCGACGACCTGATCTCCGAACTGCTCGCCGCCCAGGCGGGCGGCGACCGGCTGACCGAGGCCGAGATCACCTCGATGGCGTTCCTGCTCGCGATCGCCGGCCACCAGAGCACCGTCAACCTGATCGCGAACGGCATCCATGCGTTGCTCGGCCACACCGAACAACTCACGACGCTGCGTGCGAATCCGGAGCTGCTTCCCGGCGCGATCGAGGAAGTCCTGCGCTACGAGAGCCCGTTCAGCATCGCCTCGCTACGCCGCACGACCGAGCCGGTGACGATCGCGGGCACCACGATCCCGGCCGGCGAATTCGTCCAGATCGCGCTGCTCGCCGCCAACCGCGACCCGGCCGTCTTCGCCGACCCCGACCGCTTCGACATCACCCGCCCGGACGCCACCCGACACCTCGCGTTCGGCCACGGCATCCACCATTGCCTCGGCGCACAGCTGGGCCGGCTACAGGCCGAGGTCGCGTTCAGCGAACTGCTGCGCCGCTTCCCGGCCCTGCGCCTGGCCGAACCGGCCGCCGCCGCGCAGTGGCAGGAAAACCCAAGGCACCGGGGACTGCTCAGCCTGCGGGTGCTGCTGCACTGACGACGGCAGGCGGGTACCGCCGGAGCGCGCGGGCGCTCCGGCGCCTCGGCCGCCAGGGGCACCACGCCGGCCGAGGTCCACCTCGAAGGCCCGGGCATCCACGGCCTCACGGCCGTGCTCCTCACCTGAGCCGGCGGCGTCGGCACGTACCCCGCGCGTACCCGGCGCCGAACCGATCACGTGGGTCGCATCCCACGACGCGGACGCCACCGGCGCGTTGCTCTTCGCCGCGACCAGGATTTCGGCCGTCCCGACCCGTGCCAAGGAGCCACAGGCGTCCGACCGAGCGAAGCCCAACCAGCGGACCATGGAGCGGACGAAGGCACTGGCGGAAACCGCGAACCTGACCGCCCGTGCCCGACGCAAGGCCGCGGCGGCCGGCCGAGCCCGCTCCCTCACCCCGTCTCACCCTGCCGCCGCTGCTCGCGCTCCTTGAACCGGAGCTCCGGTTCCTCGTGCCGGCGAGCCGCGTTGCTGCCGTCCAGCTGACCGGCGAAGGCTCGGTAGGCGGCCGGCAGCAGAGCCTCGCGGTCGGCGGGCTCCGTCGAGGCGATCGCCCGGAGCGCCTCGGCGGTGCCGTCGTCCGGTCCGGTGCAGGCACGCTGTCCCCCGCCCGTGGGCAACCCCCGCCCGGCCACCCGCCACCGGTGCGCTGGAGCTGGTGCGGGCCGACGCGGCACGCGGCGCCGTGCTCGACTTCGAGCTGCTGCGCGGCTGGCGGCAGCACGGACTCGGCACACCCGCGCCACCGCCGCTCGGTGACCGCCGCAGGTACGGGAGCGCCGCCACCCGCTCGGGTCGAGCGGGGACGTGCCGGAGGCACCGCACGACGTGCGGTGCCTCCGGTGCAGCGGACGTGGCGCGGGGTCAGGCGCTGAGGAGGTAGAAGCCGCCGTGGCCGGTGCAGCCGGCCCCCCAGTAGCCGCCCGAACGGAAGCCCGGCGGGATCGGCGAGTTGGGACAGGTGACCAGGCCGGCCTTGGCGATCTGGCGGTACCAGGCACCGACCCCGTTGCAGCCGTAGACCACGCAGCCGGTCACGACGTAGCCCGAGACGATCGGGGAGCCGCCGCACGTCCAGATCCCGTCCTGGACGAGGTTGTGCCGCCACGAGCCCACACCGTTGCAGCCGAGCTTGGCGTAGTCGGTGATGACGTACCCCGAGATGATCGGGGAGCCGCCGCAGCTGTACAGGCCGTCCGCCTCCGGCTGCTGGAACCACGAGCCCCAGCCGCTGCAGCCGTCCTTGTTGTAGGCGGTGAGGACCCATCCGTTCGGGATGGCTGCTCCGGCGCAGGCCCACTGGCCGGAGCTGGTGACACTCGTGACGCCGGCCGGCTGGGCGGCCGCACTGGACGTGCCGGCGGCGGTGCCCGCGAGGACGAAGGCGGCGATGAGCGCGAGCGCGCCCAGGGTGGCGCCTGTGCCACGGCGGACGACCGCGCCGGTGAGGCGCTTCCAGAGGGGACGAGGACGCATGGTCGGTTCACTCCAGTCCTGGCGGCGGGCATGCTGGATGCCCACTGGTCAGGGGGATGGCCGAGCGGTGAATCGGGCCTCACCTTAGTGGGGAGGCGGCGTGGGTGTCCGGTGTTTGGACCGTGAAGCGGTCCGGCGGCGAGAGTGCCGCGATCGCCGGACCCGGACGGTCGGCCTCGGCGCCGTCCTGGCCGGCGTCGAGGTCGCACGCACCGGCGCGGCCGGTCGCCCCGGTCGGGACGTCGGCCGGTTCGACCGCCCTGAGATCGACCCGCGCGCCGCGCAGCACCAGCCAGGCGTGCTTGGCCTCGTGCGGCGACCGGAAGACCCTGGTCATCTCGTCGATGAGCCTGCGGGCGGCGGCGGTGAGCGTCAGGCCGGTGAGGAACACGGTCACGCCCGCCACCGGGGAGACCGGATCGACGGCCCGCTCGGGCCGCCCGCCCGCGTCGTTGCACTCCGTCCCGACGGAGGCCGACGGGCCGAACTCGCGAGGGCCAGCCCGACAGCAGCTGCTCCAGCCGGGCGGACACCTGCTCGGAGCGCGCCCCCGGCGGGCGATTCCACGATGATGACCGGCTCGCCCACTTCGCCCCCGGTCCACGGACTTCCGCGTCTCGGGTGGAATCGTCCCATGCCGAAGCATGTCATCATGTGATGACATCGCACGATGACAACGGGTGGCATCTCCCATCGGACACGGCTGGTCCCATCGGACACGGCTGGATTCCGAGGGCCTCCAACCCCCGGTTCGACCACTCGATCTCCGACGAAAAGGACACGCCGATGGAGACCCTGTCGACGCGCCGCGAACAGGCCCTGGTGCCCGTCCTGGTGTTCCTCAGCGCAGTGGTGGCGGTGATCAGCAGTCTCGGCGCGCCGATGATCCCCACCATCGCGGCCGTCGACCACGTCTCGCTCTCCGAGGCCCAGTGGTCCCTGACCATCACCATGCTGGTCGGAGCGGTCACCACCCCGGTGCTCGGTCGTCTGGGCGACGGACCGCACCGCCGTACGGTCACCCTCACCGCCGCCGCCGTGGTGGTGCTCGGCAGCGTGCTGGCCTCGCTGCCGCTCGGCTTCGGCTGGCTGGTCGCGGGGCGCGCGCTGCAGGGGGTCGGGCTCGGACTCACCCCGCTGGCCATCGCCACCGCACGGGACAACCTTCCCCCCGCGGCCTCCCGCTCGGCGGTCGCGCTCCTGTCCATCACCACCGTCGCCGGCGTCGGCCTCGGCTACCCGATCACCGGCCTGATAGCCGAATCCTTCGGCATCCACGCGGGCTTCTGGTTCGGCGCCGTGATCAGCGCCCTGGCCCTCCTGCTGGCCGCCCTGGTGCTGCCCCCGACCACGGACCGTGAGAGGCGCCCACTGGACGTGCCCGGCGCGGTGCTGCTCGGCCTGACCCTGGTCGGCCTCCTGCTCGTGCTCAGCGAGGGCGAGACCTGGGGCTGGGACAGCGCCCGGCTGCGGACGGTGGCGGTCCTCTCCCTCCTGCTGCTGGCCGGCTGGCTGTGGCACGAGCTGCGCACCGCCCACCCGCTGGTCGACCTGCGCTCGCTGCGCAATCCCGTCGTCCTGACCGCGGACGTGGCCGGGCTGGTCGCCGGCGTCGGGATGTACCTGCTGATGTCGCTGGTGATCCGCTACGTCCAGACCCCGACCGCCGCCGGCTACGGCCTCGGCGCCTCGGTCGTGGTCGCCGGCCTCGTCCTGCTGCCGTTCTCGGCGGCCAGCCTGCTGTCCAGCAAGGTGGTCCCCGGGCTCGCCCGGCGCACCTCCTCCGCCCTGGTGCTCCCGCTGGGCTGCGCGGTCTCGCTGGTGTCGGTGCTGCTCTTCCTGTCCGCCCGCGACCACCTCTGGGAACTCATGGTGGTGATGGCGATCGCCGGACTCGGTGTCGGCTGCACCTTCGCCGTCATGCCGGGGCTGATCGTCAACGCGGTGCCGGCCCACGAGGTCGGCAGTTCGGTCAGCTTCAACCAGGTGCTGCGCTACGTCGGCTACTCCACCGGCAGCGCGCTGTGCGGCGCCGTGCTCCAGGCGCACACCGCGCCGGGACGGCAGCTGCCCACCGACAGCGGCTACCGGGACGCGGCGCTGATCGGCTGCGCGGTGTGGGTGGTGATCGGCCTGGCTACGATCGTCCTGCCGCGGCTCGGTGCCGCGACCGGCTCCCGGAAGGGTGCCCGCGTGGACGAGGGGCTGATCGTGGAAGAGAGCATCGACGACATGGTTGTCGGCGGGAGCGAGGCACCCGTCCTGCGGGCCGGGGCCGAGCGGTGACCGACGCCACCCCCGAGGCCGGCGCCACTCCCGAGGCCTGCGCAGCCCCCGAGGCCGGCGGGTCCGCCGCCACGAACGGCGGCGGACCGGGGTCCGCGGCACCCCGGCGCCGCGACGCCGCCCGCAGCCGGGAACTCCTGATCCGGGCGGCGACGGAACTCTTCGCCGAGCGTGGATTCGAACGCACCACCATCCGGGAGATCGGCGACCGGGCCGGCGTCGACCCGGCGCTGATCGCCCGATACTTCGGCGGGAAGACGCAGCTCTACCTGGCCGCCGTCCAGATGGAGCTGGGCGACACGGCACCGGCCGACCTCCTGGAGGAGGACCGGCTGCGCGGCCTGCTGGAACGCTTCTCCCGGCGCGGCCCCGGCCCGACCTTCCAGGCCGCGGTGCTGCCCGGCGACAACACCGAGGTGCAGCGGGCAGCGCGCACCTACCTCCACGAGCGGCTGGTGCAGCCGCTGCAGGACCGCTTCACCGCCGAACAGGCCGACCGGCCCCGGCTGCGGGCCGAACTGGCGGCGGCGGCCTTCGCCGGGATCGTCCTGGCCCGCACGAGCGGCGCGTTCGGCGAGCTCGCCGAGGCCGACTCCGAGGACCTGCTCCCCCTCCTGCACGACCTGCTGGCCGCGAGCCGGCCCGCCCGGTAGACCGTCCGCCGCTCCGAACCTCGCCGCGGGCGGCCTGCCGGGCCGCCCTCGCCGCTCGCGCCCTGACCGCGCCGGGCGGTCCGGACCGCCGTGACAGGCGGTCCGGCGGTCGGCCTGTCGGTGGGCCTCGCTACTGTTCCTCCCCTGATCAAACGTGTCGAGGAGAGGGGCGGAGCTGTGCGGCGCTGGGAGTTCGTCGAGGGCGGCTCGGACAAGTTCTGGGAGGCCGCGGTCGACGGTGCCGCGGTGACCGTGCGCTACGGCCGATCCGGCACCGCCGGGCGGGAGCAGAGCAAGGAGTTCCCGACCGCGGAGGCCGCGCAGGCGCACTTCGCCAGGACGGTCGCCGAGAAGGAGCGCAAGGGCTACCGCGAGACCACGGCGGGCGCGGCGCCCATCCCGCCGCCCATCGCCCGGCCCGTCGCGCCGACCCCGCCGACCGCCGCCCCCGAGCCGCCGGACGCCCCGGACGGCCCGGTCGACGAGGACGCCTTCGTCCTGCCGGAGGCCTGGCGGAGGGCCCTGCTCCCCCGCCGGGGCGGCGTCTCCCGCCCGCCGGCCGCCGCGGTGAAGAACGCGGTGGACGAGTACCACGCCTCGCTGAGGCGGATGGACGACTGGCTGGAGCAGGCGCTCACCTCGGACCGCAGCGACGCGGACCTGGTGGCGGCCGCCCGCGCCCACCGATCCGGCAGCCGGAACCCGGTCGGCGCGGCGGTGCTGGCCGCGCTGTTCGCGGTCTCCGCCGACAACAAGGTCCGGACGGCCGCCGACGCCTGGGTGGCGGAGTTCGGCCTGCCGTTCGCGGCCAGGGCCACCGTCGAGCTGTTCACGGTGGCCGTCAAGACCGATGGGAACGGCTCACGCGCCCTGAACCCGCGCGTCCGACGCGCGGCCGTCCGGACGGTGGCGGCGTACCGCCCCGCCGCGGATCGTGTCCGGTCGCTGCTGGCGGCGTGCGACGAGGAGACCCACCGCACGGCGGTCGAGGCCCTGGCCGGATGCCGGACCGACCTGGCCCGCCTGGTGGCGGCGGCGTACCTGGTGCCGTCCGAGTCCGACTGGGCCGAGGAGTGCGCGACGTCGGGCGCGCGGCTGGGCTCGGCCGAGTGGTCGATGCTGCTGTGCTCGCTCTCCTCGGCCGAGCCGCTGGAGAAGCTCCCCCAGCCGCCGAGCCTGCACTGGGACGGCTGGTCCACCGAGATCATCGCGACCGTGGCGGAGGGTCTCGGGGGCGGCGCCGCGCCGCTGCTGCTGCACGCCCTGGCCAACAACCACCTCTACAGCGACAAGCAGAAGCACCTGCTGAACGCGATCGCCGAGCTTCCCTCGGACCAGGGCTTTCGGGGGCTGCTGGCCCATCAGGAGAACGGCAAGGCGGCCCGTGGAGCCCTGGTGGCGGCCATGCGCCGTTTCCCCCGGCGTGCGCTGCGCCTCCTCGCGGAGGCCGCGGCGGCGTCCGCCGATCCGGCCGCGCAGCGGCTCGCCCGTCAGCTCCTCACCGCCCACGTCGCCGCCCACCGCGCGACCGCGATCGAGCTGCTGCCGGAGCTGACGCCGGAGCAGGCGGCCGTGGTCGGGCCGCTCACCGATCTCGGCGACCGGGTGCCGGACGTCCCGACCGGTTCGCTGCCGGAGCTGTTCACCAGCCCGCCGTGGACCCGGCCGCGCTCCACGGCCAGGCCCCGCGTGCTGACCGGCCTCACCGCGCCGCAGGAGACGCGGCTGCGGTGGCTGCCGGGTGAGCGGGAGGCGTGGGCGGTCTCCGAGTCCTGGTACGCGAACTGGTCGGACGCCGACTGGCAGCGGATCGCCGGCACGATGCGGGCCGCGGACGGGCAGTCCGGCGCCGCGCGGCACCGTTCCAACCGGCACGAGGAACTGGCGCTGTTCGCCTACGGCGACGAGCAGCTGGGCCGTCCGCTGATCGCGCAGTGGCGGGGCGAGGAGTACATCTGGGACGCCACGGGCGCGCTGCGCCGGGTCGCCGCCCGCTTCGGGCCGGACGCGCTCGGGCCGATACGGGCCGCCGCGCTGCAGAACCCGGCCGCGCACGCGGCGCTGCTGCTGCCGTACCTGGACGTCCGGGTGGCCGAGACGATGGCGGACTGGCTGGTGCGTCTCAAGTCGGCCGGGGACACCGCCCGTTCCTGGTTCGCCCGGCACGGCGTGGACGCGGCCCGGCTGCTGGTTCCGGCCGCGGTCGGGAAGGCCGGAGCGGCCCGGCGCAACGCCGAGCAGGCCCTGCGGCTGATCGCTGCCGCGCACGGCGCCCCGGCGGTGCACGCGGTGGCCGGCGAGTACGGGCCGCAGGCGCAGGAGGTGGTGGGCGCACTGCTGTCGGCCGACCCGCTGGTGAACCTGCTGCCGGCGAAGCTCCCCCAGCTCGGCGACTGGGCGGAGCCGGTGATGCTGCCGCAGCTGCTGGTGCGCGGCGGCGAGGGCGCGCTGCCCGCCGAGACGGTGCGGCACGTGCTCACCATGCTCGCGCTGTCGAAGCCCGGGGCGTTCTACCCGGGCCTCGACCAGGTGGCGGAGGTGTGCGAGCCGCAGTCGCTGACGGCCTTCGGCTGGGCGGTGTTCGAGCAGTGGCGGATGGCCGGCATGCCGTCCCAGGACGGGTGGGCGCTGCACGCGCTCGGCCGGCTCGGTGACGACGGGACGGTCCGCCGGCTGACGCCGATGCTCCGCGCCTGGCCGGGCGAGGGGGCGCACCACCGCGCGGTGGACGGCCTGGAAGCGCTGGCCGCGATCGGCAGCGACGTCGCCCTCCTCCACCTGCACGGCATCGCACAGCGGGTGAAGTTCAAGGCGCTCAAGGCGCGGGCGCAGGAGAAGATCGCCGAGGTGGCGGCCGGCCTCGGCCTGTCCGGGGAGCAGCTGTCGGACCGGCTGGTGCCGGACTTCGGGCTGGACGCCGACGGGACCACCGTCGTCGACTACGGCAGCCGGACGTTCACGGTCGGCTTCGACGAGCAGCTCAAGCCGTACGTGCTGGACGCGGACGGCGCCCGTCGCAAGGATCTTCCGGTCCCGGGGGTGCGGGACGACGCCGAGCTGGCGCCGGCCGAGCGCAAGCGTTTCGCCGCGCTGAAGAAGGACGTCCGCACGGTGGCGGGGGACCAGATCCGGCGCCTGGAGGAGGCGATGGTCACCCGGCGGTCGTGGACGGCGGAGGAGTTCGATCAGCT
>NZ_JBIVVI010000055.1:0-15783 GCF_044757675.1 Kitasatospora sp. NPDC091257 | reverse complement strand
CCGGGGATGTCAACATATCTGGCGTTGACTTTTGGCACGCTGTTGAGTTCTCAAGGAACGGACGCTTCCTTCGGACCGCCTTCCAGCGGACCCTCTGGGCTTCGTTCTTTCGTGTTTCCAGCTTATCAGATGTTTTCCGCTCCGTTTTCCGGAGTTTCATTCATTCGATTCGCTTTCGCCTTTCGGCGCTCCCGAACTCTATCAGAGTTTCTCGGTCCGTTTTCCCCGGTCGTTCTCGAATTCAGATTCGAGCCCGTTTCCGAGGGGCCGTCCCGTGGGGCAACCCGGAGAACATTACGCACCGGGTTGCCCCACGTCAAACCAGCCTCAGCCGGTGTTGAGCGAGCGTCAGACCTCGACGACGACCGGCAGGATCATCGGCCGGCGGCGGTAGTTGTCGGCGACCCACTTGCCGATGGTGCGGCGGACCAGCTGCTGCACCAGACGGGGCTCCAGGACACCGTCGCTCGCCGAGCGGTCCAGCGCCTCCTGGAGCTTGGCGGCCACCGGGACGAACGCGTTGTCGTCGATGCCGGAGCCGCGGGCCTGGATGGTCGGACCGCCGACGATCTTGCCGTTGGTCGAGTCGACCGCGACGAAGACCGAGATGAAGCCCTCCTCGCCGAGGATCCTGCGGTCCTTGAGCGAGGCCTCGGTGATGTCGCCGACCGAGGAGCCGTCCACGTAGACGTACCCGGCCTGCACCTTGCCGACGATGCGGGCGACGCCGCCCTCCAGGTCGACGCAGACACCATCCTCGGCGATGACCACGCGGTTGCGCGGCACCCCGGTGGCGATGCCCAGCTCGGCGGCCGCGCGCAGGTGGCGCCACTCGCCGTGGACCGGCATCAGGTTGCGCGGCTTGCAGATGTTGAAGAAGTAGAGCAGCTCGCCGGCCGAGGCGTGGCCGGAGACGTGCACCTTGGCGTTGCCCTTGTGCACGACCTTGGCGCCCCATCGGGTCAGGCCGTTGATCACCCGGTAGACGGCGTTCTCGTTGCCCGGGATGAGCGAGGAGGCCAGGACGACGGTGTCGCCCTCGACGATGCGGATCTGGTGGTCGCGGTTGGCCATCCGGGACAGCGCCGCCATCGGCTCGCCCTGCGAACCGGTGCAGATCAGCACGACCTCCTTGTCCGGCAGGTCGTCCAGCTGCTTGACGTCCACGACCATGTTGCCGGGGACCTTCAGGTAGCCGAGGTCGCGGGCGATGCCCATGTTGCGGACCATCGAGCGGCCGACGAAGGCGACCTTGCGCTTGTACTCGTGGGCCGCGTCCAGGACCTGCTGGATGCGGTGCACGTGGCTCGCGAAGGAGGCCACGATGATCCGCTTGTCGGCGTTCGCGAAGACGTTCCGCAGCGCCGCCGAGATGTCCCGCTCGTGCGGGATGAAGCCGGGGACCTCGGCGTTGGTGGAGTCCACCAGCAGGAGGTCCATGCCCTCCTCCGCCAGCTTGGCGAAGGTCGGCAGGTCGGTCAGGCGGCCGTCCAGCGGCAGCTGGTCCATCTTGAAGTCGCCGGTGGCCACGACCATGCCGGCCGGGGTGCGGACCGCGACCGCCAGGGCGTCCGGGATGGAGTGGTTGACGGCGATGAACTCGCAGTCGAAGGGGCCGATGCGCTCGCGCTCGCCCTCCTTGACCTCCAGCACGTACGGCCGGATGCGGTGCTCGACGAGCTTGGCCTCGATCAGCGCCAGGGTCAGCTTGGAGCCGATCAGCGGGATGTCCGGGTTCTCCCGCAGGAGGAAGGGGACGGCGCCGATGTGGTCCTCGTGCCCGTGGGTGAGGACGATGCCGTCGACCTTGTCGAGACGGTCCCGGATGTAGCTGAAGTCCGGGAGGATCAGGTCCACGCCGGGCTGCTCGTCCTCGGGGAAGAGGACGCCGCAGTCGATGATCAGGATGCGGTCGCCGTACTCGAGGACCGTCATGTTGCGGCCGATCTCGCCGAGGCCGCCGAGCGGAGTGATGCGGAGGGCGCCCTCCTTCAGTGCCGGGGGCGCGCCGAGCTCGGGGTGCGGGTGGCTCAAAAGACTCTCCTCACGACGCACGCCATATGCCCGGGGTCCTCCCCCTGGAGACATATGGCGCGCGTACTCAGTGTCGTTTTCCTACTGGGTCTGTGCTCTCGCGCCTTCGGACCGGTTCAGCGGCGGACCCTGGGAGGTCCGGCGAGCCGGGGCGCGCACGTCCGTGTCTGTCAAAGGTGTACCCCGCCGGCGGCGAGATCCTGCTTCAATCGCTCGATCTCCTCGGGCGTCGCTCCGACCAGCGGCAGTCGCAGCGGGCCGGCGGGCAGGCCCTGGAGTTCCAGCGCGGCCTTGCCGAGGATCACGCCCTGGGTGCGGAACATACCGCTGAACACCGGGAGCAGGCGCTGGTGGATGCTCGTGGCCTTGACCACATCGCCCGCCAGGAAGGCCTCGATCATCGCCCGCAGGTCCCCGGCCACCACGTGCCCGACGACGCTGACCACGCCGACGGCTCCGACGGACAGCAGCGGCAGGTTGAGGATGTCGTCGCCGGAGTACCAGGCGAGGTCGGAGCGGGCGATCGCCCAGGCCGCGGCGCCGAGGTCGCCCTTGGCGTCCTTGTTGGCGACGATCCGCGGGTGCTCGCCGAGGCGGACCAGCGTCTCGTGGCTCAGCGCGACCCCGCTGCGGCCCGGGATGTCGTACAGCATGACCGGCAGCCCGGTCGCGTCGGCGACGGCGACGTTGTGCCGGTACAGGCCCTCCTGCGGGGGCTTGCTGTAGTACGGCGTGACGACCAGCAGGCCGTTCGCTCCGGCCGCCTCGGCCTGCCGGGCCAGCTCGACGCTGTGGTGGGTGTCGTTGGTCCCGACGCCGGCGACCACGTGGGCGCGGTCCCCGACCGCCTCGACCACGGCGCGGACCAGCTGGGCCTTCTCGGCGTCGCTGGTGGTCGGGGACTCACCGGTGGTGCCGTTGACGACGAGGCCGTCGTTGCCGGAGTCCACGAGGTGCGTGGCGAGGCGCTGGGCGCCGTCGAGGTCGAGCGCGCCGTCGGCGGTGAACGGGGTGACCATGGCGGTCAGGACCCGGCCGAACGGCGTCTGGGGGGTGGAGGTCGGAGCCATGCGTCCAAAGCTACTCGTAGGCGGTGGGGCGTTGCCCATGCCGGTCCAGTGTTCGGACAGGTGTAGCGCGTCGGTGGCGCGGACGTGGGATTCCGGTGCTGCCCGCTCGGGGGTTCGGGCAGCACCGGAATCCGTGTTCACGAATGTAGGGAGCGGCTAGATAAGCCGCAATCCAGACATGCCAGACACTCTGCCCGTATGCCGGTCGTCCCAGGTCAGGGGGCGACCCGGCCGTGCTTCTCGAAGGCCGCATGGGTGAGCGGCATGAGCCGGGCCCACTGCTCCTCCATCTGCTCGGCGACCATCTCGATCTCGCGCTGCGGGAAGGACGGCACCGCCGAGTTCTCCCGCCGGGTGCGCAGCGACAGGAAGTGCATCAGCGAGCGCGAGTTGCAGGTCGCGTACATCGAGGAGAACAGGCCCACCGGCAGTACCGCGCGGGCCACCTCGCGGGCCACTCCGGCGGCCAGCATCTCCTGGTAGCGGGCGTAGGACTCGCGGTACGCGGCCTCCATCGCCCCGGTGGTGGTGCTGTGCTGCTCCGGCGTGCCCTCGTGGAACTCGTACTTGCCTGGGCGGCCCTGCTGGACCAGCTTGCGCTCCTCGCCCGGGACGTAGAAGACCGGCTGCAGCTCGCGGTAGCGGCCGGACTCCTCGTTGTACGACCAGCCGCTGCGGTGCCGGTGGAACTCCCGGAACACGAAGATCGGCGCGCTGATGAAGAAGGTCATCGAGTTGTGCTCGAACGGCGTGCCGTGCCGGTCGCGCATCAGGAAGTTGATCAGGCCCTTGGACTTCTCCGGGTCCTGCTGGAGGGCCTCCAGGGACTGCTCGCCCGCGGTCGAGACCCGGGCCGCCCAGATGACGTCCGAGTCGGCGGCGGCGCTGCGGACCAGCTCCACCGTCACGTCGCTGCGGAAGCTGGGGGCCGTCGGTTCGTCGCTCACGCGTTACTCCTTGCGGGTTCGGTGCTGTGCAGCTTGATGGCGTGCTGCATGGTCTTGCGGGCGCGCGGGGTGTCGCCGGCGTCGGCGTACGCCACGGCGAGGCGGAACCAGACCCGCCAGTCGCCCGGCGCGGCCTGTGCCTCGGCCTGGCGGCGGGCGAACACCGCGTCGGCCGAGGCCCGGTCGATCCGCCCGCCCTTGCTGCGCTTCAGCTCGTCCACCGGCAGGCCGCCCTCGGCCTCCAGTTCGTGGGCCAGCCGCTCGCTGTCCCGGCCGAAGCGGACGGTCTGGCGCAGGAACCAGACGCCGATCACCGGGATCACGAAGGCGCAGATCCCGATGCCGATGCCGAGCGGCTTGCCGGTCGCGATCAGCTGGACGCCTTCGCCCACGCAGACCAGGGCGACCAGCAGCAGCACGCCGGACAGGACGAAGAAACCGGTACGGGAGGTCATCGGGCCCCTCCGGGAGTCGGCTCGGTTCGGATCGACACTGTCACAGGTCCAGGAAGTGTTCGAGGCCGAAGGTCAGCCCCGGCGTCCCGACGACCTTGCGCACGCCCAGCAGGATGCCCGGCATGAAGCTGCTGTGGTGCAGCGAGTCGTGCCGGATGGTGAGCGTCTCACCGGTGTCGCCGAACATCACCTGCTGGTGGGCGAGCAGGCCGCGCAGCCGTACCGCGTGCACCGGCACCCCGTCCACGTCGGCGCCGCGCGCGCCGGGCAGGCTGTGGGTGGTCGGGTCCTGCTGCGGCGGCCGGCCCGCCTCGGCCCGGGCGGCGGCGATCAGCTGGGCGGTGCGGGTGGCGGTGCCGCTGGGCGCGTCGGCCTTGCGGTCGTGGTGCAGCTCGACCACCTCGACCGACTCGAAGTACCGGGCGGCGATCTGGGAGAACTTCATGCCGAGGATGGCGCCGATGGAGAAGTTCGGGGCGATCAGCAGGCCGAGCTCCGGGGCCTCGGCCAGCCGGGCGCGGACGGTGGCGAGCCGCTCGTCCGTCCAGCCGGTGGTGCCGGTGACCACGTGGATGCCGTGGTCCAGGCAGTAGTCCAGGTTGCCCATCACCGAGTCCGGATGGGTCAGCTCGACGGCGACCTGGGCACCGGCCTCGGTCAGCTCCTCCAGCTTCGAGCCGCGGCCGAGGGCGGCCACCAGCTCCAGGTCCGGCGCGGCCTCGACGGCCTTGACCGCCTCGGAGCCGATCCGACCCCTGGCGCCGATCACGGCGACACGCAGCGTCATAGCAAAGTTCCTCTCACCTGGGAATCAGCGGATCAGACCAGCAGATCGGCGAGCTTGGCGGCCCGCTTGTCATTGACCGGGCCGATCAGCGCGAGCGACGGCCGGTGCGCGCCCAGCACATCACGCGCCACCGCGTGGACGTCCTCCAGGGTCACCGCGGCGATCCGCTCCAGCATGTCGTCCACCGACAGGTGGTGCCCGTAGCTGAGCTCGGCCTTGCCGATCCGGTTCATCAGCGAGCCGGTGTCCTCCATGCCGAGCACGGTGGAACCGGAGATCTGGCCGATCGCCCGGTTCAGCTCCTCCTCGGTGATGCCCTCCTCGACCACCTTGGCCAGCTCGGCGCGGCAGATCCGCAGCACCTCCTCGACCCGCTTGGGCTGGCAGCCCGCGTAGATGCCGAACAGGCCGCTGTCCGCGTAGGACGAGGAGTACGAGTAGACCGAGTACGCCAGGCCCCGCTTCTCGCGGACCTCCTGGAACAGCCGGGAGCTCATCCCGCCGCCGAGGGCCGCGTTGAGCACGCCCATCGCCCAGCGGCGCTCGTCGTGCCGCGGCACCCCGGGCACGCCCAGCACCAGGTGGGCCTGCTCGGTGGAGCGGTTGAGCACCTCGACCCGGCCGGCCGTGCGCAGCGCCTTGACGCCGCGGCGGGCCTCCGCGGGGGCCGCGGTGGAGGCCGCCAGCACCGTCGCGAAGGCCTCCTCGACCTGCTTCACCACCTTGCGGTGGTCGAGGTTGCCCGCCGCCGCGACGACCAGCTGCTCGGGCCGGTAGCGGCGGCGGTAGAAGCCGGCGATCTGGTCCCGGGTGAGCGTCCTGATGGTCTCCTGGGTGCCGAGGATCGGGCGGCCGAGCGGGCCGCTGCCGAAGATCACCTTGGCGAACAGGTCGTGCACCACGTCGCCCGGGTCGTCCTCGGCCATCGCCATCTCTTCCAGGATGACGCCGCGCTCGGACTCCACGTCCTCGGGCCGGATCAGCGAGCCGGTGACCATGTCGCAGACCACGTCTATGGCCAGCGGCAGGTCGGTGTCCAGGACCCGGGCGTAGTAGCAGGTGTTCTCCTTCGCGGTGAAGGCGTTCATCTCGCCGCCGACCGCGTCCAGGGCGGCCGAGATGTCCAGCGCGCTGCGCCGCTCGGTGCCCTTGAAGAGCAGGTGCTCCAGGTAGTGGGTGGCGCCGTTGAGCTGCGGGGTCTCGTCCCGCGAGCCGACGCCGACCCAGATGCCGAAGGTGGCGGAGCGCACCGTGGGCAGGGTCTCGGTGACGACCCGAAGGCCGCCGGGGAGGACGGTGCGGCGTACCGTCCCGGCGCCGTCGACGCCCTTGAGCAGGGTCCGGGTGGTGCCGGGACGCTGCATTACCGCCGGGGCCTGCGCCACGGGGGGTACCTCCAGAGGAAACGCACGTGTGGATGGGCACGTACGGACGAACGCGTGGACAACGGGGTGCGGCCCGCACGCCGGGAGGCGTACGGGCCGCGGGGTCAGCTAGCGGCGCTTCACTCGGAAGCGGCCTCGCCGCCCTCCTCGCCCTCGACGACCGGGATCAGGGAGAGCTTGCCGCGCGGGTCGATCTCGGCGATCTCGACCTGGACCTTGGCGCCGACGCCGAGGACGTCCTCGACGTTCTCGACGCGCTTGCCGCCGGCCAGCTTGCGGATCTGCGAGATGTGCAGCAGGCCGTCCTTGCCCGGCATCAGCGACACGAACGCGCCGAACGTCGTGGTCTTGACCACGGTGCCCAGGTAGCGCTCGCCGACCTCCGGCATGGTCGGGTTGGCGATCTGGTTGATCGTGGTGCGGGCGGCCTCGGCGGCCGGGCCGTCGGCGGCACCGATGTAGATGGTGCCGTCGTCCTCGATCGTGATCTCGGCGCCGGTGTCCTCCTGGATCTGGTTGATCATCTTGCCCTTGGGGCCGATGACCTCACCGATCTTGTCCACCGGGATCTTGATGGTGATGATGCGCGGCGCGTTCGGGGACATCTCGTCGGGCGAGTCGATGGCCTCGTTCATCACGTCGAGGATGTGCAGGCGGGCGTCCTTGGCCTGCTTCAGCGCGGCGGCGAGCACCGACGCCGGGATGCCGTTCAGCTTGGTGTCCAGCTGGAGGGCGGTGATGAAGTTGCGGGTACCGGCGACCTTGAAGTCCATGTCGCCGAACGCGTCCTCGGCGCCGAGGATGTCGGTCAGCGTGACGTAGTGGGTCTCGCCGTCGATCTCCTGGGAGATCAGGCCCATGGCGATGCCGGCGACGGCGGCCTTCAGCGGCACACCGGCGTTCAGCAGCGACATGGTCGAGGCGCAGACCGAGCCCATCGAGGTGGAGCCGTTGGAGCTGAGCGCCTCGGAGACCTGCCGGATGGCGTACGGGAACTCCTCGCGGGTCGGCAGCACCGGCAGCAGGGCGCGCTCGGCGAGCGCGCCGTGGCCGATCTCGCGGCGCTTGGGCGAGCCCACGCGGCCGGTCTCACCGACGGAGTACGGCGGGAAGTTGTAGTTGTGCATGTAGCGGCGGCGCGTCTCCGGGGAGAGCGTGTCCAGCTGCTGCTCCATGCGCAGCATGTTCAGCGTGGTGACGCCCAGGATCTGGGTCTCGCCGCGCTCGAACAGGGCCGAGCCGTGCACCCGCGGGATGGCCTCGACCTCGGCGGCCAGGGTGCGGATGTCGGTGACGCCGCGGCCGTCGATGCGGACCTTGTCCTTGATGACGCGCTCGCGGACGATCTTCTTGGTCAGCGCGTTGTAGGCGGCGCTGATCTCCTTCTCGCGGCCCTCGAACTCGGGCAGCAGCTTCTCGGCGGCCAGCGCCTTGACGCGGTCCAGCTCGTTGTTGCGCTCCTGCTTGCCCGGGATGGTCAGGGCCTGGGCGAGCTCGTCCTTGACGGCGGTGCTCAGCGCGGCGAGGACGTCGTCCTGGTAGTCCAGGAAGACCGGGAACTCGCCGGTCGGCTTGGCGGCCTGGGCGGCCAGCTGCGACTGCGCGGCGCACAGGACCTTGATGAACGGCTTCGCGGCCTCCAGGCCGGAGGCGACGATCTCCTCGGTCGGCGCCTCGGCGCCGCCCTCGACCAGCTTGATGGTCTTGTCGGTGGCCTCGGCCTCGACCATCATGATCGCGACGTCGCCGTCCGGCAGGACGCGACCGGCGACGACCATGTCGAAGACGGCCGACTCCAGCTCGCTGTGGGTCGGGAAGGCCACCCACTGGCCGTTGATCAGCGCGACGCGCACGCCACCGATCGGGCCGGAGAACGGCAGGCCCGCCAGCTGGGTGGACGCGGAGGCGGCGTTGATGGCGACCACGTCGTACAGGTGGTCGGGGTTGAGCGCCATCACGGTGACGACGACCTGGACCTCGTTGCGCAGGCCCTTGACGAAGGACGGGCGCAGCGGGCGGTCGATCAGGCGGCAGGTGAGGATCGCGTCCTCGGAGGGCCGGCCCTCGCGACGGAAGAACGAGCCGGGGATACGGCCCGCGGCGTACATCCGCTCCTCGACGTCCACGGTCAGCGGGAAGAAGTCGAAGTGCTCCTTCGGCTGCTTGGACGCGCTGGTGGCCGACAGCACCATGGTGTCGTCGTCCAGGTAGGCCACGGCGGAACCGGCGGCCTGACGGGCCAGACGGCCGGTCTCGAAGCGGATGGTACGGGTGCCGAAGGAACCGTTGTCGATCACGGCCTCGGCGTAGAACACGTTCTCTTCCACCTGGAAGATCTCCTCTTTCGTACGTCTCCGGGAGAGCGTCCCCGCGTACTGCCTGCGGTGGGCCCCGGGCCCTCGCCAGGAGGGCGGCAGTCGGGCCGGTCTTCGATCGAAGCCTCCGGAGTGCCCCGCTCGGTCTGCGGGGGTTCCGACGGCCACTACCGAGGACCGGCGCCTCACGGCTGCCGGGCCGGCTTGGGCGGTCCGCGTCTGGACGCTCTCTCGGATGCGGGCGGCTTCCGTTTGAAGCCTTCGTCCCGCGGGGGGTTCGGGTCCTTCTGCCCGGGTGGCGCGCTGTTTGCGCCATCACCCGGCATGCCCACAACCCTACGGTGCAATCCTCGGCCACCTGGGGAGGTGCGCGCGAGTTGTTATCTGCGGGCGCCGCGGCCCGATCGCCGCGGCATACGCGCGAGGGGCGGCTCCCCGGTGTGGGGAGCCGCCCCGAGCGGCGGTCTTAGCGGGCGCCACCGGCGGCACCGCGGCGGATGCCCAGGCGGTCGACGAGCGTACGGAAGCGCTCGATGTCCTTCTTGGCCAGGTACTGCAGCAGGCGGCGGCGCTGGCCGACCAGGATCAGCAGGCCACGACGCGAGTGGTGGTCGTGCTTGTGGATCTTGAGGTGCTCGGTCAGGTCCGAGATACGACGGGAGAGCATGGCCACCTGGACCTCGGGGGAACCGGTGTCGCCCTCCTTCTGGCCGAACTCGGCGAAGATCTGCTTCTTGACGTCAGAGGCGAGAGCCACTGCAACTCCTTCGGGGTCTACCGAGCGGTCCTGGTCGACAGCACAGGACTCATCGAGAACTCGGTGTCGCGAGCACCGCCGACGCCCTGCGGCCCACGACGGGGCTGCGGACACACGGCTGCGCTCGGAGGCCAAGCGTACCAGTGCCGCCCCACCCGGCCGTCCGGCGGATCCGCGGGCGGCCGGGAGGGCGGCATCGGGGGCCGCGGCGGGCGGCCCGCGGGTCAGCCGGTGGCGCCGCGGACCAGCCGGTAGATGTCCAGGACGGCGAGCGCCAGCGGGACGAGCGAGATCAGGGTGAGGCTGTCCACCAGGTCCAGGATGCGCCCCCAGAACGGGGAGACCCCGAGCCGCGGCACCACCAGGGCGATCGCGGTGAGCAGCGCGGCACCGAAGGCGATCGAGGCGGTCAGCCAGATCGTGCGCAGGTCGAGCTCGGTGGTGGAGCCGGCCGCCCGCAGGAAGAACTGCGGGGTGTGCAGGGAGAGCCCGACGATCAGCAGGCTCAGGCCGAGCAGGCCGGCCACGGTGAGGCTGAGCACCTGCGCGGTGTAGCGGAACAGTCGGGCGCGCAGCATGGTGGTCAGGCCCAGCGCGAGCGCGAGCAGCTCGGGGAAGGTCTCGTCGGTGAAGCCGAGGACGGCGCAGGCGCCGACCACGACCGCGGCGCAGCCGCCGACCAGGCCGACCAGCACCTCGTGGCCGCGGCGGGCCTGGTGCGCGATCCGCTCGTACTGGACGGCCTCGGCGCGCTCGGCCTCCTCGTCGTAGTCGCGGCTGCGGGTGCGGGTCTGGCCGGGGGCGCTGAAGCCGACCGGCAGCCGGGCGAAGCGGGCGGAGAGGCTCGGCAGGAAGCCGACCACGGCGACGGCGGCGACGCCGGTGACGGCGGCGATGTGCCCGGCCGGGGTCTGCGGCAGCAGGACGGCCGCGAAGGTGGCGAGCGCGCCGGCGGTGGAGACCAGGGCGGCGGCGACGAACACCGCGTCCTTCTCCGGCAGCAGGCCGGCCAGCAGCACGGAGACCACCAGGACGGCGACGCAGCCGGCCAGGAACTGGAGCCGGCCGGGGCCGTCCCCCGGGTGGGCGACGGCGATGAGGCCGCTGCCGCCGATCATGGCGTGCGGCAGCGCGCCGAGGCCGAGCGCGACGGCCGCGTGGGCGTCCCGGTAGACCCGGGCGCGCACCCCGGCGAGCGCCGTGAGCACGACGGCGGTGACGCCGGCCAGGACACCGGGCAGGCCGTGCATGTCGTGGCGCAGGTCGGAGAACCAGAGCGCGAAGCCGAGCAGGGTGAGCAGCACCCCGGCGCCGATCAGGCCGAAGCCGCGCATCAGCTCGGCGGTCCAGAACCGGCGGTCGGCCTCGACGGCGCTGGCGATCGCGTCGGCGACGTCGTCGTAGACGGCCGGCGGGAGCGACTCGGCGAACGGGCGCAGCGCCAGCAGGTCGCCGTCGCGGACCTGCTGGGCGGCCAGCGGCAGCCCGCTGTCGAGCACCGTGCCGTCGCGGCGGACCAGGTGGAAGCCGGTGGGGGTGCCGTCGGGCTGGCTCTGGTTGGCCAGGCGCAGCACCTCGGGGTAGACGTCCGCGAGCGGGACGTCCTCGGGCAGGGCGACGTCGATCCGGCGGTCCGGGGCGACGACGGTCACCCGGCAGTAGCCCGTCGCGGCGGCGCTCATGCGTCCACCTCGCTGCGCTCGCCCATGAGGGCACCCACCTCGATCCTTCGACGCACTTGGCGCTCCCCCTTGTTGACGGTGCCGAGGCACGGCGGCGCTCGGTGTTGCTGTGGAACCGGCCCGGCCGGGCCGCGAGTTGGCGCGGCGTTACCCTACCCGTTCGGTTCGTGTCCGCTGCCGGTGCGTACCGGGCCCTGGCGGGCGGTGCGGGGGCGACCGTTAGGATCGGCGCCTGCGCAAAGGTACGGGGGCTGCGCTGGGTGGGGCGTCCTCAGCCACCGGATTCCCGTACGGACCGTACGCAATCGCGTGAGGGCTGATACCGAAGTGATCGATCGACGCCGCGGGGTGGATGACACATGGGTGTGATCACGGTCAAGCGACCGGCCAGGGCGTACCCGCCCACCGTGCCGGACGAACCGGTGGAGCTGGTCAGCCCGCCCGAACTGCCCCGGCAGGGCGGCGAGGACTGGCTGATGAGCATCCTGCCGATGATGGGCATGGGTGGATCGGCGGTGTTCTTCTTCTCGCCGGGGGCCGCGGCGCCGATGAAGATCATGGGCGGTCTGATGATCGCCTCGACGCTCGGCATGGTGCTGGCGCAGATCGTCCGGGCCCGCAAGGGCGGTTCGACCGCGATGGCGGACGAGCGGCGCGACTACCTGAAGTACCTCCAGCAGACCCGCCGCCAGGTGCGCCGCACGGCGGAGCGCCAGCGCGGCGCGCTGCTGTTCCTGAACCCGGCGCCGGACCAGCTCTGGTCGATCGTCGAGGACGGCCGGCGGCTGTGGGAACGGCGGACCGGGGACGGCGACTTCGCGCAGATCCGGGTGGGCCTCGGGCCGGTGCAGCTGTCCACGCCGCTGGTGGCGCCGCAGACCGCGCCGATGGACGAGCTGGAGCCGCTGTCGGCGGCCGCGATGCACTCCTTCCTGAAGGCCCACGGCACCCTCCAGGACCTGCCCCTGGCGGTCTCGCTGCGGGCGTTCTACCACATCACGGTGTGCGGGGACCCGGACTCGGTGTACGGGAACGTGCGCGCGATGATCGCCCAGCTGACCACCCTGCACTCGCCGGACGACCTGATGGTCGCGGTCGCGGCCGCGCCCGGTGCGGCCGACGAGTGGGAGTGGACCAAGTGGCTCCCGCACAACCAGCACCGCAAGGAGGCCGACGGCGCGGGCTCGCGCCGGCTGTTCGCGACCGACCTGGGCGACCTGGAGTACCTGCTCCAGGACGAACTGGCCGGCCGCCAGCGCTTCGTGCGGGAGGTGGCGCCGCCGTCCGACCAGCCGCACCTGGTGGTCGTCATGGACGGCGCCGGGGTGCCGCACGAATCGCTGCTGGCGAGCCCGGAGGGCGTGCAGGGCGTGACGGTCATCGAGGTGGTGCCGGGCGAGGTCGACGAGCCCAGCGGGCACCTGATGGTGACGGTCGGCGCCGAGGAGCTGGTGCTGCGCTCGGCCTCCGGCGCGACGTACACCGGCAAGCCCGACCTGCTGTCGGTGTGGCAGTCCGAGGCGCTGGCCCGGCAGTTGGCGCCGTACCGGATCTCGGCCGGCGGGGACGACGAGCCGCTGCTGTCCAACCTCGACTTCACCGACATGATGGGCTCGGGCGACCCGGGCTCCTTCGACGTGGCCCGCAGCTGGCGCCCGCGCGCCCAGCACGAGCGGATGCGGGTGCCGATCGGCGTCGGCGCCAACGGCGAGCACGTCTACCTGGACATCAAGGAGGCCGCGCTGGAGGGCATGGGCCCGCACGGCCTGTGCGTGGGCGCGACCGGTTCCGGCAAGTCGGAGCTGCTGCGCACGCTGGTGCTGGCACTGGCGATGACCCACTCCTCGGAGATCCTGAACTTCGTCCTCGCCGACTTCAAGGGCGGTGCGACCTTCTCCGGCATGGCGGACATGCCGCACACCTCCGCGGTGATCACCAACCTGGAGGGCGAGCTCACCCTGGTCGACCGCATGCGCGACGCGATCGAGGGCGAGCTGCACCGCCGCCAGGAGTTGCTGCGCTCGGCGGGCAACTACGCCAACATCCACGAGTACGAGCGGGCCCGGGCGGCCGGCGCGGCACTGGACCCGCTGCCCTCGCTCGTTCTGATCATCGACGAGTTCTCCGAACTCCTCACCGCCAAGCCCGACTTCATCGAGATGTTCATCCAGATCGGCCGGATCGGCCGCTCGCTGGGCGTGCACCTGCTGCTGGCCTCGCAGCGCCTGGAGGAGGGCAAGCTGCGCGGCCTGGACACCTACCTGTCGTACCGGATCGGTCTGCGCACCTTCTCGGCCGCGGAGTCCCGGGCGGCGATCGGCGTACCGGACGCCTACCACCTGCCGCCGGTGCCGGGCGTCGGCTACCTCAAGTTCGGCGAGGACGTGATGGACCGGTTCAAGGCCGCCTACGTCTCGGGGCCGTACCGGGCGCCGGGGCAGCAGCGGTCGACCGGCGGGCGGCGGGTCAACGCGCGCCCGGTCGAGTTCACCGCGGCCTTCGTGGACCTGCCGGACCCGGTGGAGGAGGAGGTCGCGCCGCCGGCCCCGGAGCAGGACGACGCCCTGGTGGACACCGTGCTGGACGTGTTCGTCCAGCGGATGGCCGGCCAGGGCCCGGCCGCGCACCAGGTGTGGCTGCCGCCGCTGGAAGAGGCGCCGAGCACGGACCACCTGCTGCCGCCGCTGCAGGTCGTGCCGGAGCGCGGACTGACCGCGCCCGGTTACCCGGCGGGCCGGCTGCGGGTGCCGATCGGCATCGTCGACAAGCCGCGCGAGCAGAAGACGGACATCCTGGAGGTCGACTACGCGGGGGCGGCCGGCCACGGCCTGATCGTGGGCGGCCCGCGCTCCGGCAAGTCCACCGTGGTGCGCACCACGGTGGCCTCGTTCGGCCTCACCCACACCCCGCTGGAGGTGCAGTTCTACCTGCTCGACTTCGGTGCGGGCAGCTTCCAGTCGCTCGCCGGGCTGCCGCACGTCGGCGGGGTGGCCGGGCGCCTGGACGTGGACAAGGTGCGCCGGATGGTCTCCGAGGTGCACGGGGTGCTCAACCGGCGCGAGGAGCTGTTCCGGGCCGCCGGGATCGACACCATCGGCACCTACCGGGCCCGCAGGGCGGCCGGCCAGCTGCCGGACGAGGCCTTCGGCGACGTCTTCCTGGTGATCGACGGCTGGAACACCTTCAAGCAGGAGTTCGAGGGTCTGGAGCCGGTGATCGGCGACATCGCCCAGCGCGGCCTCGGCTACGGCGTGCACCTGGTCATCACCGCGGCCCGGTACGCCGAGGTGCGCCCGGCGCTGAAGGACCTGCTGCAGAACCGCACCGAGCTGAAGCTCGGTGACGCGATGGAGTCCGAGGTCGACCGCCGGGTGGCGCAGAACGTCCCGCCGCTGGCCGGGCGCGGCATCACCCCGGAACGGCTGCACTTCCTGTCCGGCCTGCCGCGCCTGGACGGCTCCTCCTCGGTGGACGACCTGCAGACCGGGGTGGCCGGGCTGGTCAGCGCCGTCGACGGGGCCTGGACCGGCCCGCGCGCCCCGCAGGTGCGGATGCTGCCGGCCGTGCTGGACGGCCACTCGCTGCCGAAGGGCTTCGAGCACCCGGAGCGCGGCGTCGCCTTCGGCGTGGACGAGGCGGAGCTGGCGCCGGCCTTCGTCAACTTCGAGACCGACCCGCTGTTCATCGTCTTCGGCGACACCGAGTCCGGTAAGTCGGCGGTGCTGCGGATGCTCATCAAGCAGATCACCGAGCGCTACACCCCGGACCAGGCGGGCATCGTGGTCGGCGACTACCGGCGCGCGCTGCTCGGCACCGTGCCGCCGGAGTACCTGGTGGAGTACGCGGCCGCGCAGCCGGCCATGGCGGCCATCGTCGACATGCTGCGCGGCGCCTGCTCGCGCCGCCTGCCGGGCCCGGACGTGACCGCCGAGCAGCTGCGCAACCGCAGCTGGTACAGCGGCAAGGACATGTTCGTGATCGTCGACGACTACGAGCTGGTCTCGACGAGCTCGGGCAACCCGCTGGCCCCGCTGGCCGAGTTCCTGCCGTTCGCCCGCGACATCGGCCTGCGGGTGATCGTGGCCCGCAGCGCGGGCGGCGCCGGCCGCTCGCTGTACGAGCCGGTGCTGCAGCGGATGCGCGAGCTCGGCGGCCAGGGCGTGATCCTCTCCGGCAACCGGGACGAGGGCGCGCTGCTGGGGACGGTCAAGCCGCAGGCGCTGCCGCCGGGCCGGGGCGTCTACGTGTCACGCCGGGTGACCAGCGGGCAGATGGTCCAGACGGGCTGGCTGCCGGTGGCGTAGCCGCGCCGGCCGTCACGGACGGTGAGCGAAGGGGTCGGACCCGTGGG